>DYRC01000227.1:0-3872 GCA_020718925.1 Desulfonema limicola | reverse complement strand
GGGGCGGGGGAGGGGTTTCTAATAAACTTCCCGCCATGTTTTTACTTTAGGCAATGCACTGAAGGGCGGAGGAATCTTAGGCTGGTTAAATCCCGCACCGTAGCTGGTAATACTTCCGCCTGCATCCCGAATATAGAGATGACCATCATCTACCAGCGGCGGTATGCTCAGATTCGGCGTAGCAATGGTTGCCAAAGCCTCGGGCGTAGAGCTATCATTTGTCTGGTCAAACACATACACATGCGCGCCCTTTGTTGTTCCGGTTCCTTCGCAGGGATCTTCTGTATCATTTGTCGTTGTGCCGAAATATATTCTTCCGGCAGCGGCAAATGCAGATGTCCATACTTTTTCTCCGGCAGGAAGCGTGTATGCCCATGTCGGAGTCGTTAAGGGCGTACAAAGCCCGTTGCCGTCATAATCTTCATACGCATAAAAGAAATAGGTCGTGCTGGCGCTCATATCATTGCTTTTATACGGGCTGTCTCCGGTTCCATAGAATATTTTGACTTTCTCAGTCGAATTTCCATCTGCATCAAAAGTCTTGTCTACCAATACCGCAGGTGTTCCGAAAATCGGCAAATGGGAACCCGAACTGTTCAACGCGCAAGAGGTAACCGTTCCGTCTCCGGGAATGTTGACCTTGTACAGATAGCCCTTGTCTGTGCCGATATAAAGACGATCAATATATCCGTCTCCGTCAAAATCTATTACCGCAGGCTGTCCGCTGGGGATTCCGCCGTTGCCAGCAGTGCCGATAGCAGCATCTGTCAGAAAAATCTGCGTCAGAAGATTTCCGGTTGAGATATCGATCACATAAATAGACGGAGCCTTAGCGGGATCGGATTTTCCCGATACAAAAAACGCCACCCATTTGGATTCTCCGCCCATTTTGATTTTGCCGATCTTGGCAACCGTAGGAGACGATTTACTCTTATATAACTCAGGATTGCTGTATTCCCACAGAAACCGCGGACTGCCGGGTGTGGTTACATCCAGACAGAATACCGTATTTCCACCATCGCCTTCAGCAGACATCAGCACAGATGTCCACTGCTCAGTTCCGTAATTGCTGATAAATACATCAGCCACCGTAGGAGAAGCGTCCACATACGCAGGATCGGCTGTTCCCATATAATTGTTTTTCAACCGGGACAGAAGATTGACCGGAATAAACGCCCATAATTCATTTCCTGTTCCGTAATCCGCACTGGCGGCTGTCGAGCTGTTCCACTCAAAATAGCCTACATTTTCTTTAAAGTCGGTTTTGTCATTATCGCCCCATCTGAATAATCCCGCATCAAACGCATGGAGCATTCCGTCTCTGGAACCTACATAAGCCACTGCCCGCTTATCTTTGTAGGTCTTCATAAATTCATCATACACCTTTCGTTCAGCTTCCAAAATCCCGCTTCCGTAATACCACCCCGGTTTCCCCGGTGCTATGTCTATCGCAGGTGTGGAATGATCTATCGGACCCAGCAGCCAACTTTTTCTGGTGCTTGCGCCATCTTTATAGCCCCTGACCCAGTTGATCAGCCAGTTTGCATCGCTTTGATCCGCGCTGCAGTTCGCAACCCCGCCGCAACTGTTATTGAAATCGTTTTCATACACCATCTTGCCGCCGCTTCCCCAATACCAGTTATCCGTAAGCCCCATATCCGTTTTCGTAAGATTGCCCGGCTTAAATTCCTTCATGGTCGGATAACTTTTATAATACCTGTATGCCAGCGTAATCGGTCTTCCCGCATAAGGTGTAAACTTGAAATTCACCGTAAATTCACCGGTAAAGCGGTCAATTGTTCCATCTCCGCCGGAATCGCCTTTCAATTCGCCGTTGCTGTCCATGAATTTTTCAGACCCGTCTGTAATGATAACAGACCCATCCTGAAGCGGTGTGTTGGCAATTTTGCCTGAGAACGAGTTTTTTGTCCCATCAGCTTTTGTAAACTCCTTTGCCGGCTCAGAGATCGTCTCAATCCGGGGATAATATATCTTTCGTGCCTCAATACTCATGGCATTCAACTGCGTGCCTGCATTCCAAAGCTGTACAGCAGTACTTGTGGTCGCATCATCAGGAGAGTACAGTTGGGTGGCAATCAGATGTCCTCTCAGATAATAATCCGTCCATGTACTATCCGGAGTTTCATAACTTCCTGCAAACAACACATTGACCTGCGTTACCGGTGCGGATCTGGCAAAAAAACCGTGCTTGGCTACGGTAAAACTGAGTTTCACATTCAGAATTACCGGCACACAGGTTTCAACATCACTCACCATCTGCGCCTTCCACAAAAACTGCCTGCCCACTTTGCCGGACGCCGCAAAATCTATCCGGCTCGTCCGATAAGTGTATTCGGGCGTTCCGGGAACCCAGTTGTTCACCACCGCGCCGGTGGTGATTTGGTTGGCATCAGACTGACGAACCATATCCCAACTGGTAATATCTATCCATGATACGCCGTTATCCGAAGAAACCGAATAGATGATATTCGTCTTGCCGGCGCAGGGCAGATAATCAAACACCGACATCGTAACGCCGGTAAAAAATGCAGCCGGATCATCGGGCTTGATGGCATTTCCGGTTACGGTTCCGCCGACTGTTTTATCCGGGTTCAACTGCGCCGTACCGCCGGTTTTACGCTCAATTAAAAACACCAAGTCGTTAAAGTCGTTATCAGAGCCTGCTCCCGTAGAATGTCTTTGGTCGTCAGCCGCGATGATCCACGCATTCGGATTCTGAGCCGGAGCCGCGACAATCATAGCCTGAGACGGCGCATCGGAAAGATCATCAATACATTTGGTATTTCCGGTTACGACCGCATCAAAGTTCAACCCGAAGACCGTTCTTAAACGGGTACGCGCATTCGCATCTAACCAGCCCTGAGTATTATATACATGATTACCGGTTCCGGTGCAGCCTGCCAGACAGCCGTATGTTGTGTCAGTTCTGACATACTGTTCGCATTTAGATTTTGCGCTTTGCGTTGAAGAATCATTATAAAACTGAACCATTCGCTGAATTCCGCCCGGATTCTGAGAAGCAGGCGGATTCCATGCTTTTTTGGTATAAAGCATCGCGCCCCGGTTTTCGCTTGATGAGTAGGTCCCGTTATTCGGCGCTGAATCCAGCACAAACACCAATTCGGTTCCGCCCTTGAAATAGCCCAGAACCTCCTTGTTATCCCTTGCGTTAATCGCGCTGTCATTGTTTCTGTCATTCCATTTGTTGGTACTACTGGTTCCGCTGATATCCAGAATGCCGTTATTGTCATTATCATTGATGGTGCTATATACCCATCTGATTTTGGAAGTGTCGGGCAGCCCGCCTGAAACATCTGTTCCGAACATCCAGCCGAAGCGGGTCTTCGTGTATCCGGCGTTTTCATAGACAAAGGTAACTGCAACTTCCTGATCAAAGGGAATCACAATGTTATTAATATCAAGCTTCTGATTACCGGTGTTGAGGCTGATATGCTTATTTGCATCCACGTCAACATTGATAAAACCGAAATCCGCTGCCGTAAAACCTGTGTCATATCCTTTGGGCGCTTGGGATACACAGCCGGTTATATCCGTAACATCGCCCGATATAGAGGTTTTCACAGGATAAAGGAGCATCATCATTCCGCTAATCAGCAGAAACAAAACCAATCTTTTGTTATCTAATCTTTTGAAATTCATATTTCCTCCGTTCATCACTTGGGAACGCCTATCCCGGTTGTTTGAGGTGTTGCAAAAAGTGTCGCATCAATGACATTCAAATCATCAGATGTATTGGATTTGAGTGAGCCGTGAAGCGCCTGCCCGGTTTTTTCCTGAATCGCATCTCCCAAACTTCTGATGTCTCCGTTTAATATGACTTCCACACTTGC
>DYRC01000226.1 GCA_020718925.1 Desulfonema limicola | reverse complement strand
ACTGATGACGTCTCCCCCTTCCCTTTCAGGGAAGGGGGCCGGGGGGTTAGGTGGGGTTGAAAGCGATTTGGTATTACTTTAAAAGGAGTCGTCTTCATGCAGTTACTGCCGCTCTATATGGTTGCCGGGTTTCCTCCGGAGTTTCAGATATTGTATTTTATATTTTCACTGATTATCGGATTATCAGGATATAACCGGAAAATGGGATTTTGGGGATATTTTTTTTCATCTCTGCTGTTTACGCCGGTCATCGGATTGCTGCTGGTATTGGTATCTGAAAAAACAGGTTCGGGCAAGCCATGAAAATATCTTTTGAAACGCTGAAAGACAGACTGAAAGAAAATCTGGTTCATCTGGCGATAGTTGCGGCGATGATATTTATGTTTGTCGGCTATATGAGCCACCAAATTTTTCATACCATTCTTCCCGGAGAAGCCGGTGTGCATTGGAGCAGATTCAAGGGCGGAACGCGGGTTGACTTTGTATATCCTGAAGGAATGTCCATGATTCCGCCGTGGGACAGGCTCTATATTTACAATGTCCGCATTCAGGAAATGGCGCCGGAATTGGATGTATTGACCAAATCAGGCTTGGAAGTTCATCTGTATCTGTCTATCCGTTATGCCCCGAAATATAAGCTGCTGGGGCTGCTGCATCGTCAGGTGGGACCGGATTATGCCAATAAAGTCATTTATCCTGAAATTGCTTCGGTTCTGCGTGAAGTGATCGGAATGATGGAAGCCGAACAGATTTATACCACCGGCAGAACCGTTATTGTGGAGGCGATCAATTTGGCAATCGAGCGGGTGGCGCAGAGATATATCAATGTGGATGGGGTGCTGATTAAAAAAATTGAGCTGCCTGCCAAAGTTGCAGAATCTATCCGATACAAAGCCGAACAGGAGCAGATGGTGGCAGCACATCGTTTTATTGTTGAAAAAGAAAAGCAGGAGGCAGCGCGGAAACGCATTGAAGGTGAAGGCATCCGGGATCAGATGAATATTATTTCTTCTTCTGTGCCGAACGGAGATATTCTGAAATGGATGGGAATCAATGCCACGCTGGAGCTTTCCAAATCCAACAATACAAAAGTGGTGGTGATCGGCGCCGGAGCGGCAAAAGAGGGTTTTCAGATTTTCGGAGATATTTCGCTCGAATCAGCTTCTCAGAATACGACAAATATTCCGATCAAGGCGCCGAATATTCCGAAATCGCCTGATCCGAATAAATCTCCCGGAAGATAGATGATAAACGTCATGCAGATTTTCAATCAGTTATGTGCGGTCATGCTGCTGCTGAGTCTGTGTTCCTGCGAGCCTTACGGCAATCTTGCAAAACGGAGATCTGAAAAAGCTGCTCAGGGCAAAGGAGATATTGTTATCGGAATCGTAGATTCTTCAAAGATGCCAAGTCTTTTTGCAGAAGGGGTAAAGCTAGCGATTGAGGAAATCAATAAGCAGGGGGGAATTTCAGGCAGACGGTTCCGTCCGTTGTTTTATGATGATGAAAGTTCTGTTGCCAAAGGTCAGCGTATTGCCGTAAAGCTTTCCGAAAATACCGATGTGATTGCTGTCATAGGGCATTTATATGCTGAAGTCGCTATTTCGGCTGCGGTTACTTATGAGGAAAACGGTGTTATTTTCATTGCGCCATCCACCACAGATCAGGATCTGATTCGGGAAACCAGTACTTATACCTTCAGAAATATTCCGGTGGACGAGGATATCGCCGAAGAAATGGGGGCTTTTGTCGAACGCAGCGGATACACTAAAATGGCAATTCTGTTTGACAGCGAATCACCGGGCAAACGATTAGCCGGAATATTTCATAAGTATGCGGTAGAACATGGAATAAAGGTTGTTACTGAAAAATCATATTCCAGCGGAGAAGAAGATTACAGGCTTCTGATTGCCGATTTGTTAAAAAAGGATTTTGATGCCCTGTTTTTAGGCGGCGTTCTTCCGGCTGCGGCAAATATGATCAAGCAGATACGGGGTATGGGGCTGAATGTTCCGATTATCAGCAGCGAACTGCTGGATTCTCCTGAACTTTGGAAAATCGCAGGTAAAGCTGCCGAAGGCACGATTATTTCTACGGTGTTTGACTACAAACTGCCCAGAACCGTTACCAGCAATTTTGTCAAAACCTTCAATGCCAAGTTAGGCTCTGACCCGGATACATGGGCGGCTCAGGGCTATGATGCAATCCGCTTATTGGCGTATGCGATAGAAAAAGGAGAGTCGGGGGTTCCGTTGATTATCGGGACAACCTTGCGCTCTTTGGAAAATTGGCAGGGCGTTACCGGGAAATATTCTTTTGAGCGCGATGGGAATATCAGCGACAAAGCGGTATTTTTCAAAGCTGTCCGAAATGGAAAATACAGGTTTTTGGATCAGAAGCTGCGCGAAGAAGTGGATCCGTTTGAAGTGATTGAAGATACAACGCTGAGACTTCCGATCATCGGCGTTACCACGATTGATCCGGGGCTGACGTTCGACGAGGTTTCGATTGAAATCATCGAACAGTTGTTTTTAGGATTGACAGCGTTTGATCCCAAAACTTACCGAGCTGTTCCGCAATTGGCTAACAGTTGGACAGTCAGCGAAGATGGATTAACATATCATTTCAATATGAGAAATGATGTCAGATGGACAGATAACCAACCGGTTACTGCCCATGATATTGTCTGGGCGATTCATCGCAATATCATGCCTGAAACCAAAAGTCCTTATGCGTATATGATGTTCATCCTGAAAAACGCCCAAGCCATCAATACCGGTAAAATTACAGACATCTCTGAGATCGGGGTGCGTGCCGAAGGCGATTTTGCGATAGCGTTCACCCTTGAACATCCGGCAGAGTATTTTCCTTTAATTGCGGGATTGTATCCTTTTCGTCCACTTCCGAGACATCTGATTGAAAAATACAAAGAGCGATGGACAGACCCCGAAAATATTCAAAGCAACGGTTCCTATAAGTTAGTCAGGTGGGAAAAGGATATGGTCATCATTTTGAAAAAGAATCCCCAATATTATGAGGCGAATAAAGTCCTGATTCCCGAAATTCGGTATTATATTCTTCCGGCAGGTTCATCAGGGCTGCCAATGTATAAAAGTAATCAGTTGGATATCATCGGCGGCATATATTCCCGGATTTCGCGTTCCGAAATTTCAAACATCATTTCCGACCCCAAACTCTCAGATCAGTATGTTTATAAACCCCGATTCTGTACCGAAGATTATATCATCAACACCAGACGTCCTCCGATGGATAATCCCCTGATCCGTAAAGCTATTTCCACAGCTATTGATCGAAAGCTTCTGGTTGATCTGATTGCCAAGGGACAAAAACCTGCCACCACCTTTACGCCCCTGTCCCTGATGGCTTCTCATTATTCCAAAGAACCTATCAACCTGATATTCAACCCGGATAAAGCCAGAGAATGGCTGTCTGAAGCCGGTTATCCCGAAGGCAGAGGATTTCCTGAAATTACGCTGTTATATAATGAATCCGATATTCATGCTGCCAACGCCAAAGCTGTGCAACGGTTTTTAAAGCACTATCTGAATATCACGGTAAAACTTGATGAACGTAAACGGGAAGAGTATAATAAATTGATAAAGCCGCCGAATGCGCCGCATCTGTACCGCGAAGAATGGTGTGCGGATTACCCTGACCCCATGAGTTTTCTTGAGCGGTTTCATCCGGTAAAATCCGACAATTTCACCGGCTGGAATAATATGGAATTTGCCAGATTATTAGATGAAGCAGAAAGATCATCTGTTTCTGCATCCCGCAAAAAGCTCTATAATCGCGCAGAACAGATTTTATGCGAAGAAGAGTGTGTTGTTATTCCGATTTACTTTGAAAACGATCATTATCTGATAAAACCGAGAATCAGAGGATGGTATAATATGGCGGTGGGCGGGCAGCATATTCGGAATTGGCATTTTGAACAATAAGAAACACCTAACCCCCCTGCCCCCCTTCCCTGAAAGGGCAGGGGGGAGAGTCCCATCCCATTTACCAAAGATGGCGGGGGATTCGAGGGGTGGGATAAAACTCCTCTCTCCGTTTCGGAGAGGGGGAGAGGTGAGAAAGATTTGAAAAAATATCTGTTCATATTTTTATCCATCATAGTGGTGGCAGGGGCTATATTGTTGTCTCTGCCGCAGACCTCGCCTTTTATGGAAAAGCCTGTCTATATTGCTGTTGCAGGACCGATGAGCGGGAGCCAGAAAGCGGACGGTGAGGATATGGTAAAGGGAATTCAACTCTATCTGGATACGGTTAATGATAACGGCGGCATTGGCGGCAAAAAAATAAAACTTGCGGTGTTTGACGATAAAAACCAGCCCAAAACAGCTATCAGCGTGGCTTCTGAGATAGTTGAAAATAAAGATATTCTCGTGGTACTCGGTCATAAATACAGTTCCACGTCCATTGCCGCAGGAAGAATTTATAAAGCGGGCGGAATTCCTGCCATCACTGCAACTGCCACCGTAAATGCGCTGACTCAGGATAATGAGTGGTATTTCAGAATTATTCAGACAAACAGCTTTCAGGGCGCGTTTCTTGCCAAATATGTTTTCAGAACATTAAACCAAAAGACAGCAGCGATTATCTTCAACAAAGACGTCTATGGCTCAACGCTTGCTGAAAATTTTGAGAAAACAGCCCGTGAAATAGGGGGTGAAATTAAACACAAATGGGGATTTGACACTGAAAAGGACGACATAGATAAAGAAATCAGAAAAATCACTGTCGAACTGAGAACGATTGAAAATCCGGGAATTATTTTTGTTGCAACGCAAGCGGAAGAAGGCGTCAGAATTATCTCGGCGTTAAAATCCGGCGGCACAAAGTATGCCATTATCGGTCCGGATTCGTTTTATGGCACTACCTTTATCAGCAAATTTAAAGAACAGCCTGAAGAGCAGGTTCAGTCCGGATATTATTCTGATAATATTTATGTGGTATGTCCCTTTATCTTGGATGTTGCCAATGAAAACGCACACAAATTCACCCATGAATTTATGAGAAAATATCAAACAGAACCTACATGGTATGCCGCAGGATATTATGATGCGGCAAAGGTTGCGGTAGAAGCGTTGAAAAAAAGCGATCCGGATCAGAGTTTTCGGAAAAAGCGGCGGGAAATCCGAGACAACCTGACAAATATATCGGGTTCTGAAAATGCGGTATCAGGTGTAACCGGACATCTTTTTTTCAATATCAGCAGAGATGTCATAAACCCATTTACTGTGGGAGTTTATAAGAATCAGAGACTTATTCCGACTTATGCTCAATATCAGATGACGCCTACCCCCCGCGATCTGGATATGGCACTGGAAAAAGTGCTGAAAGGCGATTTTATTCTGGTTGATGGAAGTCTGATGAGTAAAACCGATGTGGTATATACCGGCATAGATATCAATGAAATCAGCGGGCTTGATACCATAACATCATCCTATATCGTAGATTTCTATCTCTGGTTCAGGTATAAAGGCGAGATTGACGCATCGAACATCTTATTTATAAATGCGGTTACTCCGATTACTCTGGACAAGCCGATTGCAGAAGAAAAAACAAATGATTATACGGTTAAAACCTATCACATCAAAGCAAAATTCAAAAATGAGTTTGATTTTCACAGGCATCCGTTTGATCATCAGTTTCTGTCTGTCAGATTCCGTCATAATAGACTGACGCGGGATAAACTGATTTATGTGAAAGATACGCTGGGAATGTCCGACTCCGTGAAGAAAAAAGAGGAATCATTTAACATCGGCAGCGGCTGGTATCCCAGTGATAAAGAAGTTTATCAGGATATTATCAGCACTGTTTCCACGCTCGGTAATCCGGAACTTTTCAGCAATCCGAATATCATCAGTTATTCTCAGTTCAATGCAGAGGTAAAAATCAGAAGAAAAGCCGCAGATGCGATATTAAGAAATATCTTCCCTGAGATGATCATGATAATCTGCCTGTATCTGATTTATTTTATCCCATACCGGCATTTCCGGCTGCGCGTGGAAATTATGATGGCTGCTCTGATAGCCTGCGCCTTTTATCATATCAGGCTCTTATCGGATTTATTTTCTATAAAATACAGCACCTTCAGCGAATACGTCTTTTTTACCGTATACGGACTCATCGGTCTGTCGGCGGTCGTCTCAATTCTGATATTTTATTTTGAACTCCGGGGGGCTGAGACAAAAACAAAATGGGTCGTTCTGATAGGAAAAATTGCTTATCCGTGCATGATCCTTGTTTTCGGAGTGGTGATGGCGTATATGTTTTTTTAGGAGCAGAGAATATGACCGCTTATATCAACATCAGATTGTTTGCAACCCTGAGTGAATTTACGCCTGAATCTTCGGATAGTTATCCCATCACGCCGGGAATTGTAATTCGGGAATTGCTCGCCCAATTAGGCGTTTCCGAAGATCACGCCAAGCTGATTTTTGTCAATCATCTCAAAGCTGATGTGAATACCGCGCTGTATGGCGGAGAGCGGGTGGGCATTTTCCCGCCGATAGGAGGGGGATGAATCAGGCAATACTCAATGACATCAGAAGTTCTTCGCAAAAAAGCATTTTCCCTGACAACACGCCATACATCGGCATTTCAGTCCGACAGGTCAGCGATATTGCGGCGCGTTATGGCATCATCGGGCGGCATATCGAAATTGCTGCGCTTGAAAACAACATCATCCCTGAGCGTTATGTCCGCAATA
>DYRC01000225.1:4088-6756 GCA_020718925.1 Desulfonema limicola | reverse complement strand
AGAACTCAGAGCGATTCTGAAACAACTTGAAGCCAAGCTGAACTGAAAAACATAAATTCACCTAAAATCGGAAAAGGAGTGTTGACATGAGGTCTAAAAATGGTTTAAAATCAGTAAATTGTCTGTCTGTCTGTCTGTCTGTCTGTCTGTCTGTCTGTCTGTCCTGCTCGGAGGAATTTTCTCTCCGGCAAATGCTGAAGACCCGAAATTCTTTGAAGTTCAATCCATTCCCACAACTGCCGCTTGGAAATGGGAGCAGTTCACGATAGGTAGCGATACTTATCTGATGTTCGGTACGGATCAGGGCATAGCTGACAATTACCATGCGCCTTCCAAACTGTATAAATGGAATGGCAACAGCTTTGTCGAATTTCAATCGTTTCCGGAAGCAAATACATGGAAACATTTTGTGATTAACAATGAGCATTATCTGAGTGCGGCAAACTCTGACTTTTTAAAGACATATAAATGGAACGGTTCTGTTTTTGCCGAATTTCAGTCTGTTCCTGTCAGCGGAGGATTTCCTGTACACGACTGCGAATTTTTTACAATCGGCACGAATTATTACATGGCTGTTGCCCGCATGTCTGATGATCTTTATCTCTATAAATGGGGCAGCACAGGTTTTGTATTCTTTCAAACTATTTCAAACGAAGATGTTTGGGATGTTGAATTTTTTACCATCGGAAGTAACTATTATTTAGCGACAGCTGTGGATGCCAGTTTTCCCCTATTGAATCATAGGATTTACAGATGGGACGGCAATCAGTTCGTTGAGTTTCAGGCTATCAGCACCGGTTCCAGTATAGCTTTTAAGTGGAAGCATTTTACAATCGGTACTGACCATTATTTGGCTTTTTATGATGCTACTGATTTGAAAATTTATAAATGGAATGGGACAAATTTTTTAATATTCCAGACTGTTCCGACAACATATTGGGGAATGGAATTTTATGCCATCGGCACAGATTCTTATCTGATTTTCGGCAATTCTCCCTCAAAAATCTACAAGTGGAATGGTACGAATTTTGCTGAATTTCAGTATATTTCTATCACACCTGCTAGTAGTTCGATTACAGACTGGAAACATTTTATGATCAGCAATGATCATTATCTGGCAATGGCAAATTTTACGGATTCTTCTCAGAATGTCAATCAGAACTCCAAAATCTACAAATGGGGCAACTCCTCGCTGACATTGCCGAATATTGAAACCAATTGCAAAACACCGATTTCCATTCCCATAACGCTCAATAACCTCACCGGCGTAAGCATTGCCAGCATTGACATCACAGTTGCGTTTGACAGTTCGGTTATCAAACCATCAACCACACCCGCAACACTTTCCGGCGGCATCTTGAGCAGCTACGGACTTACACCCAATCCCAACGTGAGCGGACAGATTACGCTTTCTATTTACGGAACCGGCACATTATCAACCGCAAGCGGCGTGATTGCCTATCTGAATTTTGACGTCATCGGAGCATCCGGCAGCACAACGCCTCTGACCTTTACCAAATTCAATGTCAATTCATCTGCTGCAAGCAAAACAGACGGTTCTGTAAAAGTAACCGGATGCAATGTTTCGGGTCATGTCGGCTATTATCCGAGTCCCACCACGATTCACATTTCCAACGCTCAGGCGAAGCTCGGAACGATCACTCCTGTCAATACGGATTCAGTCGGCAATTACACGATTACCGCCACATCAGGCACAAATCCGCTTTCGGTATCCAAAACAGACGAACTCGGCGGCGTCAGCGCGACCGATGCTGCGGATATTTCAAGTTATGTTGTCGGATTGACTACGTTCAACTGCTATCAGAAAATCGCTGCGGATGTGAACAGAGACGGACAGATTGATTCTACTGACGCTTCTCTGTCTGCGCGGTATTCAATCAAACTTATCAACTGTTTGCAATATAACGACTTAACAAAGTCCTGCAACAGTACGATTGACTGGGTATTTACGCCGAATCCGATTACAAGCTGCCCGACCGTACCTGTTACGTTCACGACAGACCGGAGCGTAACCACGCCGCCGAGCGTAACGGGTCAGGATTTTATCGGCATCCGGCTGGGCGATGTAACCGGCAACTGGGCGCAGAGCAAGATACGCTCGCGCAGAGACCGTCTTGAAACGCGGGATGGCGCAAGCTGTAATCTTACGGTTACTCCGGGTTCTAGCTTGAAAATTCCGGTGGCACTGAGTCAGGCAACGGCTGTACGGGGCATCAATATCGAAGCCGGGTTTGACAGTGCTGTTCTCAGGGCTGACAGTATAACGACTGAAGGCGGCATTCTCGGCTGTAAAAATTATAATCTTGTAACGAACACGACTGTATCGGGCAGTATTTCGGCTGCGATTTCCGGTACTGCTAATTTCAACGGCAGCGGCGATGTGGCGTATATCAACTTCACTGTCATCGGACAGGCTCAGACCTCAACAACCCTGAATCTCACAAAATTCGAGGTGAACGAAGTTACGGCATCCGGCGGACTGGTGTGCGGTGCGTCTGTGCTTTCGGATATTGACGGTGATAAAAAAATCGGCTTGCCCGAAGTGATTTATGCGTTGCAGTGTATTGCGGGCTTGAGAGACGCATGCGCCTGTAATGCGAATCTTGAAAAAGTGATTCAGATTTTGAGAGTGGTAACGGGCTTGTAA
>DYRC01000225.1:0-3988 GCA_020718925.1 Desulfonema limicola | reverse complement strand
GATTTTTGCTTATCACAAATCAGAACACAAATTCAATAATTAAAGGCATCAGAGCATTGTGTCAATATTGACATACACTTAAAACCATGCTAACAAGCTTTTCAAAAATCATCATTCTGAAGAGATAAACTATATGCAACATCATGCTAAAATTGCTGAATCCGAAGGAAGCTGGTGCAGAACACATAACGGACATGTTTATTCGTTTGAAGAATATCTGCAACTTATCGAATCTTTTCATGGACATGCGGCGCCGGGGCTGATCATCGGCGGGAAAATGGTGGATATGGCACTGACACATCTTCCCCAAGGGATATTGTTCGATGCGATCTGTGAAACTTCCAATTGTCTTCCTGATGCCATACAATTGCTGACGCCCTGTACTGTTGGGAATGGCTGGCTGAACATCATTCATCTGGGACGATTTTCGATTACCCTTTATGACAAATATCAGGGGACGGGCTTTCGGGTATTTACAGATACAAGCCGACTGGACTCATGGGATGAAATCAAATCGTGGTTTCTGGGGCTTAAATCCAAAAAAGAACAGGATTCCGAAGAACTTATGCGTCAGATACGGCAAGCCGGATCTGATTTATTCGGAGTTCGGGAAGTTCAGGTTCGTCCTCAGTTTCTGAAAAAAAATCATCTGGGGCAGAAGGCGGTTTGTCCGTTGTGCGGTGAATCTTATCCCTTAAAACACGGTGCGATTTGCAGAGGATGTCAGGGGGACGCGCCGTATTTTGATTCCGAATCAGAGGGTATTCCATCTCCCAATCTGAAAGCGGTTTCTCTGGAGCAATCTGAAGGACGCCGGGTGCTGCATGACATGACTCAGATTATTCCGGGACATAGCAAAGGCGTGGCATTTAAGAAAGGTCATCTGATAAGTGCCGGAGATGTTTGCAGACTTCAGCAGATGGGGCGGATGACTGTACATGTGGATGATGGTCAGAGTCCCGGTTCTGACTGGATTCATGAAAATGACGCTGCGCTTGCATTTGCTCAGAAAATGGCAGGAAGCGGCGTAAGCTTTACTCTGCCGCCGAGAGAGGGAAAAATCAATCTGATTGCAGACATTGACGGGATGCTGTTTGTGGATGAAAATCGCTTGGAAATGTTCAATCTTGTTCCGGGCGTGATGTGTGCCTGCAAAAAAAAATATTCTCTGATGGCAAAAGGACGCAATCTGGCAGGCACCCGCGCCATTCCGCTTTATCTTCCCAAAAGCGACTTTCACAAAGCATTATCCATTCTCGAACATGGTCATTTGTTTGAAGTAAAGCCGTTAAGACAGGCAAAGGTCGGCATTCTGGTTACCGGAACCGAAGTATTTCAAGGTCTGATAAAGGACAGCTTTATTCCGATTATTCAGGCAAAAACCGAAGCGTTAAATTCTGTGGTGGTGAAAAGCCTGATTGTGCCGGATGATAAAGAGGCAATATGTAGCGGAATCAAAGAGTTAATCAATTCGGGCGCAGACCTGATTATCACCACTGCCGGGCTTTCCGTTGATCCGGACGATGTAACCCGGCAGGCTATTTCGGATGCAGGTGCAGAAGATATGCTTTACGGCGCACCGATTCTGCCGGGAGCTATGACGCTGCTGGCGCATATCGGCAAAGTTCAGTTGATCGGCGTTCCGGCTTGTGCATTGTATTTCAAAACCACAAGTCTGGATTTGCTGCTTCCGCGACTGTTGGCAGGCGTATCCATTACCCGATCCGATTTGGCAAAAATGGGGCATGGCGCGTTTTGTCTGGACTGCAAAATATGTACATTTCCCAGATGTCCGTTCGGCAAATAAACGATCTGATTGTCCGAACCGGGATTCTCAGGATTTTAAATTACCGGTATTGAAAAATCATGGCGCGGTTCGGGCAATAAAAAAGCGATTCAGTTTGAAACAACCCACTTTCACCTTCCATGCTCTCCATTCCGCATCTGCCGCAACCGCCGGAGTTTTTTTCAATATCAATCTCAGCTAGTGTTTGACAATACTTCCGATATATTTTATATATCGCTATATCAATTTTGTCATAACGAAAAAAGAGAGGTCTTTTTCATGTCTGAAAACACCTTTATTCTCAACGGCAATACCGTGTCATTCGAGCCGGGACAGACGATTCTGGAGGCTGCGGAAGCGCATCATATCCGCATTCCGACGCTCTGTCATCTGAAAGACACAACACCGACCGGCGCGTGCCGGATATGCGTGGTGGAAGTGAAGGGTGCAAGAAGCTTACTGCCATCCTGCTCAACGCCGGTTTCCAAAGGCATGGTCGTTCTGACCGAGTCGCCCCAAGTGGTTACGGCTCGCAAAGAAATTCTGGAGCTGATGCTCACCTCCGGCAATCACAACTGCGCGATTTCCGGATCGGATCGGGGTAGTTGGACGGACTTTCAATCCCGCGTTCTGGAAGAGGACGGAGCGGCTGAGTTATGTCCGGTCTGGGGCGATTGCAAGCTTCAGGACTTGGCATTTCAGTATCAGGTCAAAGCAGACCGATTTGCCCACAAACAGACGCCATATCCGCCTGAACTTGCCAATCCCATGATTATCCGGGATTTTTCGCGTTGCATTCTCTGCGGACGCTGTGTTCAGGCATGTAACGAAGTTCAGGTCAACCGAGCCATCAGCATCGGCTATCGCGGCTCGGACAGCAAGATCGTTACTGCCGGAGATCGCCCCCTGTCAAATTCGGACTGCGTATTCTGCGGCGAATGCGTTCAGGCGTGTCCGGTCGGCGCGTTGGTGGAAAAGAAAGCCCGCTACAAATATCGTCCGTGGGAAGTGGAGAAAATCCGAACCACCTGCCCGTATTGCGGCGTGGGCTGTCAGCAACTGCTCCATGTCAAAGACGGCAAGATCGTCAAAGTAACCGGCGTTGAAGATGCGCTGCCCAATCAGGGGCGGTTGTGTGTCAAAGGGCGGTTCGGCTATGATTTCATCTATTCCGAAGAACGGCTCAAAACCCCGCTGATTCGTGAAAAAGACGGGTTCCGTGAAGCTTCGTGGGATGAGGCTCTGGATTTGGTCGCAAATAAATTCAAAGCCATCATTGAAGAAAGCGGTCCCGATGCTTTGGCAGGCGTCAGTTGCGCCCGAAGCATCAACGAAGATTCATACAATATGCAGAAATTTTTCCGCGCGGTGATCAAGACCAACAACATTGATCACTGCGCGCGTACCTGACATGCGCCCACGGTTGCCGGACTGGCAGCCTCGTTCGGGTCAGGTGCTATGACCAATTCTTTCAATGAGTTTGCAAAAGCCAAACTGTTTATGGTGATCGGATCGAACATGACCGAAGCACATCCGGTTGCCGCAACATTTTTGAAAAATGCCATGCTGAAAGGCGCGAAGCTGATTTTGGTTGATCCGCGCCGACATAAACTTGCGGAATTTGCCGATATTCATGCTCAGATTGCGGTCGGCAGCGATATTGCGTTTTTAAATGCGATTATGCACGTTCTCATCAAAGAGGATTTGTATGACAAAAAGTTTGTCGAATCCTGTACCGTTGATTTTGACAAGCTTAAAGAAACCGTGATGAAGTATTCGCCGGAATATGCCGAGAAAATCTGCAAAGTTCCCGCAGATAAAATCCGTGAGATTGCCCGGCTGGCAGCTTCAATCAAGCCCATGATGCTGTGTTACACGCTGGGTATTACCGAGCATACCTGCGGCAGAAACAATGTGCTGTCAACAGCCAATCTTCAGATGCTTCTGGGCAATATGGGCGTGGAATGCGGCGGCGTGAATCCGCTTCGGGGTCAGAACAATGTTCAGGGGGCGTGCGATATGGGTGCGCTGCCCAATGTTTTTCCGGGGTATCAGGCAGTTACCGGCTTGGATAACCGGATCAAATTTGAAAAAGCATGGGGAGTGTCAAACCTGCCGGACAAACCGGGCTTGATGATTCCTCAGATGATGGACGGACTTGTCAGTAAAAAGGTTCGGGGATTTTATATTTTCGGAGAGAAT
>DYRC01000224.1 GCA_020718925.1 Desulfonema limicola | reverse complement strand
AAAAACATGCCACACCGACTTGAAATTACATTGAAACCCGAATTGGTTGACGCTGAAGGCGAAAGCATCCGCCGCAAAGCCAAAGACTATTTCGGAATTGTCATCGGAAGCGTCCGCACGGTGCATATCCTGACCATTGATGCTGATCTTTCACAACAACAATTGGAAACCGTTCAGACCGAGATTTTCACGAATCCGGTTACGCAGATTTCTTCATATCAGCCGCTTGCGTCTGATTTTGACGTTATGATCTGGGTCGGCTATCGTCCGGGCGTGAAAGACAATCCGGGCGCAACCGCCGTTGAAGCAATTCAGGATTTGCTCAAAATCCGGCTCAAAGCAGGCGAAGCGGTTTATACTTCAAAATGCTATTGTCTCAAAGGCGCAATCAGCCGTGAATCTGCCGATAAAATCGCTTCGGAACTGCTTGCCAATGATATTATTCAGCAATGGAAAAGCTTTTCCAGAGAGGATTGGAATCCCGATGCCGGAATCGGGTTTATCATCCCCAAAGTCATGCTGAATCATGAGCCGACTGTAACTACGATTTCCATTGACAGCGATGCCGCCTTGAAGCAGATCAGCGATGAGCGCAATCTTGCCTTGAATCCCAATGATATTCCGGTGATTCGGGCATATTTTCTGAACCCCGAAGTTCAGGCGCAGCGGGCGGCAGCAGGATTGTCCGAGCCGACTGATCTTGAATTGGAATATATTTCGCAGGCAAGAAGCGATCATTGCAATCATAATACTTTTCGAGGATTGTTTCGCTATCGTAACCTAACCCCCAGCCCCTTCCCTGAAAGTGAAGGGGAGTCTCACCCCTCTCCGTTTCGGGGAGGGGATGGGGGAGGGGTTATCAACAACCTCTTCAAAACCTGCATCGAAGCCCCGACACTTGAATTGAAGGCAAAAAAAGACTGGGTGGTGTCTGTGCTTTGGGATAATGCGGGCGCAGGGCGATTTGATGATGAGCATTACTACGTCATCACCGGAGAGACGCACAATTCACCGTCTAATATGGAAGCCTACGGCGGCGCGATTACCGGCATTGTGGGCGTGTATCGGGATCCGCTCGGCACGGGCAAAGGCTCAAAACTGCTCATGGGCAGCTACGGATTCTGCGTAGGAGATCGGGATTATGCCGGTAATCTCAAGCCTAAACTTCATCCCCGAAGATTGCTTGACGGCGTGATTGAAGGCGTGAGAGACGGCGGCAATAAAAGCGGCATTCCCACGCCATTCGGACAGGTTTTGTTTCATCATGGCTATATGGGCAAATGTCTGGTGTTTGTAACCGCAGTCGGAATTATGCCCGCAAAAATCAACGGGCAGCCGGCTGACGAAAAAAAGACTTCGCCCGGTGATCTGGTCATTATGTGCGGCGGGCGGGTCGGCAAAGACGGCATTCACGGCGTAACCGCATCATCTGAGGTATTTTCAGAGCATACGCCGGCAGGTCATGTGCAGATCGGCGATCCGTATACTCAGAAAAAAATGCACGATTTTCTCTTGGAGGCGCGTGATGAAGACCTGATTCAATTCATCACCGATAACGGCGGCGGCGGGTTGTCGTCTTCGGTGGGAGAATCTGCAAGATATTCAAACGGATGTTATATCGAACTTGAAAAAGTGCCTCTCAAATACGAAGGGCTTGATCAATGGGAAATCTGGGTATCTGAATCTCAGGAGCGCATGACGGTTGCGATAAAGCCCGAAGATTTGAACCGATTTATGGAATTATCCCGAAAACATGCGGTGGAAAGCACGGTGATCGGGCAATATACGGACTCCGGCAAACTGCACATCACTTACAAAGGCAAAACCTGTGCTTATGTTGATCTGAGCCTTCCTGAATCCGGTTTTCCGCAATGGGAATTTGAGGCAGAATGGAAAACGCCTGAAGATCGGGGCTTGTCTGAACCGGTATTGAAGCCGCCTGCTGATTATAAGCGATTGTTAAAAGATATGCTGGCGCGCCCCAATATCTGCTCCAAAGAATGGATTACCCGGCAATACGACCATGAAGTCCAGGGAACAAGCGTGATTAAACCATTGGTCGGCGCGGATCGGGATGTGAACAGCGATGCGGCAGTCATCCGACCTAACCTCACCTCTAGCCCCTCTCCTGTCAGGAGAGGGGAAGGGGGAGAGGTCAGAGGGCTTGCATTTTCACAGGCACTTTTGCCGCAATATTCGGGCATTGACGCTTATCACATGACCAGTTGCACCATTGATGAAGCGGTGAGGCGGATGCTTGCTGTGGGCGCAAATCCTGAGCATATCGGCGGCGTGGATAATTTTTGCTGGCCCAATATTCAGTATCATCCTGAGAACAATCCTGACGGCAAATTCAAAGCCGCGCAATTGGTCAGATCCTGCAACGCGTTGAAAGAGATGTGTCTTGCTTACGGCATTCCGCTTCTTTCCGGCAAAGATTCGATGTATGTGGATGGTCATCTGCCCGGAAAATACGGCGAAACGCACAAGGTATCTGCTTTGGAAACCATGCAGTTTTCAGTTATCGGCGTGATTGATAATATTGAAAAATGCGTTACAATGGACGCCAAAATGCCGGGCGATCTGATTTATGTGCTGGGGCTGACCAAAAATGAACTCGGCGCGTCCGAATATTACGAGCATTTCGGATATATCGGTCTGAATGTGCCGCAGGTATTTGCTGAAAAATTCATTCCGCTTTACGATGCGTTGTATCAGGCAATTCAGAAAGAGCTTGCGGCTTCAGTTCATGGTGTGTATCGCGGAGGATTGGGCGTTCATCTGGCAATGTCGGCAATGGGCGGCAACTTGGGGATGAAGATTCGGTTAAGCGATGTGCCGACAGATAAGATCAGCCGGAATGATACCATTCTGTTTTCCGAATCTGCCGGACGATTTATCGTAACCGTTGCGCCTGAAAATCAACAGGCATTTGAAGCGATATTTGAAGGGCTGCCTTGCGCCTGCATCGGCGTTGTCAGAGATGACGACAAGCTTGTTATTGAAGGCTTGGAGCAAAAAAATATTGTGAATATTCCTGTTTCTGAATTGAAGGCAGCTTGGAAAAAACCATTTGGCGGATTGATATAAAATACCGCTACCTATTGAGGAGGTGCAAGGATCATATAAGCTCCGTCATCAAAGATGCGATGCCAACCGGCTTCGCGCTCCAAGAGCGGCACTACGGCATGGGTCGCTCGTGCCAGCACAAGGTCTGTGGGATAGCGTTTGAGCGTCTCAAGCCAACCGGGATCGCCTTGATAGAACCCCTCTATGCGCTCAAAAACACCGGGCTGGTATGCAACTTCATAGCGTCCGTCTAAGCTTATTTTTACTGCCGGAGCGAGACGCCAGATTACATAGGCGCCCGCTCGGAACGGGGTCATCAGATTTCCTTTAAAACCGTGTTGCTCAAGCCAATTTACAGCACCGACCGGATAGACCATCGGAAAGTTGTGAAGCACTGCTTCTCGGGACGTGGGTATCCGAACCCGCCACGGTTCTCTATTCACCAGAGACACCGACAATGCAACTGCGCCTATCAACGCAAGAGATACCACCAAACGCGGTGCCCGTTTGACGGCATTGCCCAACACTTGCGCCAGCAAGGTACCTTCAAGCCAGGCGGGAACGGCGCCTAGCCACGCAACAGCATAGAGGGGCAAGGTGCCGCAGGTGGAGTGTTGCAGCCATCGCGCACATAAGGACAGGCAACACCCCATGAGACCGTGCCAGTCCGTTACGCGCAAGCGCATAGAACAAAATCAGCAGTGATGCCAGATAGGGAGCCTGAAAATCAGTTTCAACCTGCCAAATAGGCCGCCACTCAGAAATTGTGGGGCGTGCCATAGCAATCGCACGCAACACATAGCGCGGATACTCAGCTCCGAACGGATTGACGAAAACCAGTGCCGCCATAGCCAGACCGACACACAACCATCGCCAATGTCCTTTCTGTCTTCGTATAACTGCTTCAATCCCATAAGCAGCATATATCCCGGCACCTGCAACAAACCCCGCGTGCAAGTTCAACCAAAACAGCCATATTACAGGAAAAAATAATGGCGGCACAGATGACGTATTACGCGTAGGCTCAGAACCATTCGGGTATAATATGAGCAATTCAAGGGCAACAAAAAAGATGGTGAAGAGCTGTGCGCGCACAGTGCCAAACCCGATGAGTGCCATAGGAGTGGCAATAACAGACAATGCACTGACGGTAACCCAATTTGCGCCGGCGAGGCGCGTACGCAAGCCTACGCAAATGAGGATAGCCGCCACCAAAGCCATGCGTAACAGCATCAACCCGCCAAATCCCAGCACATTGACAATCCCGAAGAAGATTGCGCCGCTGCCCAGCTCATGGTGTACCACCGGATATACTGTGGGGGTGTATGCAAAAGAATCGGTCAGAAGAATTTTGCCATGCCTTAAACACTCCCGAAATGTTGCCATTTCATGAAATAAATCATGGTCGAGTGTATTCAGCGGCGCAATGGCAGCCAGAAAGAATATCACCGACAGCCCCAGCAAAGCGAGTTCTGCGACATATACTTCAGATTCGGAAAAACGACCGGAGGCAGCAGGCAAAGATATTAAACTGAACATTATCATCTCCTATGGTTTTAAGAGGTTCAACACTCCACTCAGCAATATTAACTCTGACTTTTCAGAAATTCAATGTATTTGTGAGGGACATGCTCAAACTCTTCTTAAATATGATGGCGCAGCCTATGAATAATACCGTCAGAGTTCATCTACTAGGCGTCTTCAGAAAACAGCTTCACATCTTCATACAGACTCTTCTGATTGCAGGACGCCATCCATTACTTTTTCATGCGATTGCCCTGATTCATACACGACATTCCCATTGAATTTCCGCATCAAACCTGATACACAAATTGATCTTTCAAAAAACATAATTCGGACTTAAAAATTCACGCTTAATATTAAATGGATATTAAATGTCTGATATTAAAATATATTCTATAAACCCTGTAATAAAAACCCCTTTTCTGCTATGGCTTTTCGGGCTTTCGGGAAGCGGCAAAACCACGCTTGCCAATGCGGTTGCGGCGTGGTCAGACAGCATGAATATTCAACATTGTGTGCTTGACGGAGACAATATCCGTAAAGGAATGAATAAGGATTTGGGATTAAGCCCTGAAGATCGCAGGGAAAATATACGGAGAAGCGCGGATTTGGCAAAGCTTCTGTCGGATTCGGGCATCTCTGTCATAGCAGCATTTATCACGCCGTATCAGGAAAGCCGCCGATATATCCGCGAACTGATGCGCGGAAAAAATTATTACGAATGCTATGTGAAATGCCCTTTGGAAGTATGCGAACGCAGAGACCCCAAAGGTTTATACAGAAATGCCCGAATCGGAAAAATACACAATATGACCGGGCTTTCGGCACCGTTTGAAGAGCCGGAGTCGCCTGATCTGATCGTCGAAACTTCCGTATTGACATTTGAGCAATCCGTCAATAAAGTGATTCAATTTCTTGAATCCGATTCAGACAGGAAACAGTTATTTTATGACAGAACGCATGACACAGATTACAATTGACAAACACATCATTTATGTAACCGGACTGCCCAGATCCGGCTCCACGCTGCTCTGCCAACTGCTCGGACATCATCCGCAGATTTACAGCATTATCCACAGCTCGCCGTTAAGCCAATTGATTGATAACCTGCGGCACAGCATGAGCGATAACCAGTTTCTGCTTGCCCAGTCAGATACGGATTTCGATCTGACCTACCACCGACTAATCAATGCGTATCGGGGATTTATCAACGGCTGGTTTGCCGAAACAGACAAACCCGTAGTCATTGATAAAAACCGGAACTGGCTCAGGATGATCGAAACTGTGAACCTGCTTGATCCCGGATTCCGCATGATTGTCTGTCTGCGCGATCTGCGTCAGGTTTTCGGCTCTGTCGAAGCGCAGCACAAAAAAACGCTTCTGCTTGATTTTCCTGATCACATGGCGCCGCATTCCGCATTTGCAAGGGCAGATACTCTTTTCGGAGTGGAAGGCGTTATCGGCGCACCTCTGAAAAGCATTGAAAATCTGCATGATATAGAAGATGAGCTTAGAAAAAAGCTCTGCTATGTTACGTTTGAGGCATTGGTCAGCCATCCTGTCGAAACCATGCGTACCGTTTATCAGTGGATGGGATTGCCTGATGAGCCGCTTAATCCGGAAAATCTTACGGTAAAACCCCATGAAAGCGACAGCTATTACCGCTTCAAATACCGGCATAAAACGCACCCGAAAATCAGGGCGCCCAAGCCGCATACGATTCCCTTTCGGATTGAGCAGGAAATTCTGAAAAACTTCGGATGGTTTTTCGATCAGTTTTATCCGGGGTTGATCAGCAATGGACAAGAGCCTAATCAGGATATGCCGGTAAAGGATGAAAAAAAGCAGGGGTTTTTCAAGAAATTCAAAAACAACAGGAAGTAACCGTCTGATCGAAATTTAGTCAGCAGCTTTTTCAGTTCGAAGTCATCAGAGTGAATCAGGAAAAGAGCGGTGATCTGATCCGGAAGCATTCCCTGCTGTGCAAACTTCCGGCATTTGAATAGAGCCGAAAGCTGCCTAACAACCGTCAGAACCGCTGATTTTTAAGGATTTCCCCTGATTTCTGTGATTAAAAAATCAGCGCAATCAGCGGTTCAATATCCGGGTAATCATAAAATCCTGAAAATCCCGGTTCAGACACATAGGAGAGCGGTCGGCGTTTCTGTTTTTTTCTTGCCATTGAAAATAAACAGCGTTA
>DYRC01000223.1 GCA_020718925.1 Desulfonema limicola | reverse complement strand
TATAAGAGTTAATTTTCAACGATGTAACTCCTGACGATAAACCTTTGACGCTTATCGTCAGGGGCGAGTAATTACAGGAAAACACTTATGACAACATTGAAAAGACGTAATAAAAAAATTCAGGCTAAGATCGGGATACGTCTGGTTGCAACCATTACGATTATCTTAGCTGTTTTCGGTAGTTATCAATATTTTTCTATACAATCTGAGGCATTGAAAGAACTTCACAGCCTTGCAGATTTTACGGCGGATCAGTTGGCAAAAAATCTGGTATTTCCGATATGGCAGTTTGATAGTGACGCTATTGAACAGGTAATTCTTACCGGAATGACAGACGTAAATATTTATGCCATTGCCGTCAGAGACGATCAGCAGAAGATTCTCAAAGGGAAAAAAAGAGAAGCGGGTTGGAATATCGTTGATTCTGCTGAAAATATTGTCGGAGACATGATTTCAACCAAGGGAAGTATGTCCAAAGGAGATAAAAAACTCGGTTCTGTTGAGGTCTATGTTACCAAAAAATTCATGGCTGCCAAACTGCAAAATGAGATCATAAAAATCATCATTACTATCTTTGTACTGGATATTTCTATGCTTATATTTCTGAGTGTTATGCTGAGAAATATCATCATCGTACCGATCAACAATCTTCTTAATATTGCCAATGCGATTGCCGCCGGAGATTTAAGCAGGGAAATAAATATTCATCAGGAAGATGAAATCGGAAATTTAGCCGATGCGCTTTTGGGGATGAAAAATACCATCGCGCTGGTTTTAAAAGAACTTACCGCGATTAGTCAGGCGGTTCGGGAGGGCAGGCTCTCGGTTCAGGGCAAAACTGAAGGATTTACCGGCGCGTGGCAGGAATTGGTTGTTGGCGCGAATAATGTGATTGAGGCGTTTTTATCTCCGGTGAATATCACATCAGCGTATATCGCCCGGATTTCCGAAGGCGATATTCCCGAAAAAATCAGCGAGGAGTACAACGGCGATTTCAATAATATCCGCAATAATCTTAACGCAATGATTGAGAATCTGAGCCGATTTGCGGTTCATGTTCGCAAAGCCGCAGAATCGGTTACTTCCGGCAGTCGTCAGTTAAGCTCGGTTGCGGATCAGGTATCGCAGGGAACGTCTCATCAGGCAGCCAGCATTGAAGAAATATCAAGCTCTATGGAAGAAATGGAGGGCGTGGTCAATCAGAATGCGGATATTGCGACTCAGACGGCGTTAATCGCCTCAAAAGCGGCAAAAGACGCGCTGGAAGGCAAACAGGCGGTCAGCGAAACGGTTCACGCGATGAAGAGCATTTCGGACAAAATCCGCATTATCGAAGAAATTGCCCGTCAGACCAACATGCTGGCGTTGAACGCGGCAATCGAAGCTGCCCGTGCAAACGAACATGGCAGGGGATTTGCCGTAGTTGCTGCCGAGGTGAGGAAGCTTGCAGAGCGCAGTCAACATGCAGCAAAAGAAATCAATTCTCTTTCCGCATCCAACATAGATATTGCCGGAAAAGCAGGGCATCTTCTGGAAGAAATGGTCTCCGGCATTCAGAAAACTTCGGAATTGGTTCAGGAAATCAAGGATTCCAGCACGGAGCAGGCAAACGGCATCACACAAGTCAACAAAGCCATTCGGGCATTGGATCACGTCATTCAGGAAAATGCGTCTTCAGCTGAAGAAATGGCTGCCGCAAGCCGCGATTTTTCATCGCAAGCCGAACATCTGCTTCAGGCTGCCTCATTTTTCAAGCTTTCTCAAAATACACTATTTTCGGATCCTGCCATATCCGGCAAAGATTCTGTTATCCTCAAAGATAAACAAATATCAGACAGCGATGATTTTCAACGATATTAAGGGATTCGGAAAGAAATATTTATTCCACCGATTCCCGGCAATAAATTGCCGGGCTATTACGGGGGGTATCCCTACGGGATAAAAAAAGTCCCGTAGGGACGACACATAATAGCCCGGAAATTCATTTCCGGGTAACGGATATTTTATTGATTCCGATCCTAAGCATATCCGAATCCTTTTATCCCCCCCGTTGCTTGACAATTTTATGAAATCTGTTAAGTGATACTAAAGATTCGGCGTTAACCTTCGGACATAAGGAGAATGTCATGAAACAAGATATGAACAGAAGAGAATTTCTGAAAATGACCGGCACAGTTGCAATGGGAACCGCAATCATGCCGATGAGTTCCGTATTTGCTCAGGCTGCCGATGTCAAAGACTATGTTCATCTGGGCTGCTCGCTTCCGCTCACCAGTACGCTTGGCAAGGTCGCGGGCATTTTCAGGGATGCTTATCAATTTTACATTGAAACCGTGAACCAAAAGATGACTATCGGCGGAAAAGAATACGCGATTAAACTGACGATTTACGATGATGAAAACAAACCGGCGGGAACTGCCGAATTAACGGAAAAGCTGATTGTTTCGGACAAAGTTGATCTGCTGTTAAGCAGCTACGGCACAGAGCCTACGCTCGCACAAGCTTCGGTATGCAAAAAACACAAGAAAGTGATGCTCAATATCGGCGTTGCCAGCGGAAAAGTGGAAAGCGATTTTGTCGGAACTGTATTTACGCTGGTCGGATTGGCAGATACCTATCACCGTACACTGTTCAATATGATTGCCAAGCTTGACCCGCCGATTAAAACAGTCGGAATCATCACGCCGGATGATCCCAGCTACCATGAAATGTCTAAGGGCGTTAAAGAAGATTGTAAAAAAAACGGCATGGAAGTGGTGATCGAAGAGATTGTTCCCATGAACATCAGCGATCTTGAACCGACCGTGTTGAAATTCAAGGCAAAACAGCCGGATATGATTGTCAATGTCGGGTGGGATAAAATCCTTGCCGGATTTGTAATGATGGCAAGAAAGCATAATCTGAAAGCCAAGCTGCTTGACGGAGGGCATGTAACCATCACGCCGTTTCTCAAAGATGCGTTGGGTCCTAAGCTGAAAAATATCTGCGGTGTAACCTTTTTCATGCCTGAAGCAAAAACCAAAGATGAATATTACGGCGACAGCCTGAATTTTGCCAAAAAATACAAGGAAAAATACGGCTATGATCCGGCGTATCATGCGGCAATGGCATATACCGTTCCTTATCTGTTCGGCATTGTTCTTAAAAATGCCGATCCTAAAGACCCGTTCAACCCGGATTTTCTCAGACAATCCTTTTCTAAAATGGATATGGAAACGCTCTGGGGGCGGGTGAAGTTCAATGAAAAAGGGCGGATTGAAAAAGATATGCTGGTCATTCAATGGCAGGGCGATTCCCCGGCGCCGGTTATTATCTATCCGCCGGAAACCGCTGCGGGAAAACTGATTTATCCGTCTGATCCGTTGGGCAGTTGATTTGAAATTCAGGGGTTAAACATGAAGCTGAAGCACAAATTGTTTTTCGGGGGCTTGGGAATCGTTTTTTTTGTGATGACCATATCCACGTCGGTGGTGGCATATTTTCTTCAGGCGCACAACAAAACCGAAACAGATGAAAAACTCAGCCGGGCGATGAGTATCATCCGCTATGAATTTTCTCTGATCAGTGACAAGCTGCTGACCGATTCCCGGCAGATTGCTTCTGCTAATAACATGGGGAGCAAGCTTAAATTTCTGCTTGAAGAAAAATCCAGACCGTTTATGACAAAAGACACTTACCGCGAAGCGGCGGAAGGGACATTCAGTATCGCCATGATCGGAAATATCCGAAAAGCGTATATCTATGATATTGAGGGGGATATTGTTGCGCTGACGGCTGTGAGTTCCGAAGAATCAGTGATAGCATATCTTCAGCGGGAGCCTAAGCCGGGTTTTATCGCAATCCGCATGAAATCCGGCGAAAAACCCGAAGGCAGGGCATGGCAGTCTGATGATAAATTTGAAACTATGTCTTTGAAATTTCAGGGCGCGATTCCTTCGCAGGAAGAAACCCGGTTTGAAGAGATTGACAATCATTTATACATCGTGGGGTATGTTCCGATAACCGCTCAGGTGTTTAATGCAAAAACAGATAAACTGGAGCATAAACAGGTCGGATTTGTCAGGACGATCCGGCTTCCGGGTACGGAGTTCATCAACAGAGTTTCGGATCTGACCGGAATGAAAGTCAATCTGTTCAACCGGCGCGGGCTTGCTTTCGGGAATCTGAGTGAATACTCGGCATATAATCTGCAAAATTATCCGAAAGCAGAGGCATGGCGGCTGGATAAACAGGAGAATATATTCGGAGAAATGACTGTGGGAAAGACTGCTTATTATCAGGGGTTTATCCCGTTATACGGCGGATCCGAGTGTATCGGAGCGGTTGCGGCATTATATTCAAAAGAAATCGCTCACGCCAGCGCCCGGCAGACTATCAGAACGCTGATTCTGATCACCTTTTTATGTATTGCGCTGGTTATTCCGGTCGCCGGGGTTATGGCAAAAAATTTCACAGCCCCGATCATCAGAAGTATTGATTTTGCTGTATCCGCAGCCAACGGAGAGCTGATGTCCGGAACAGGTTTAAGCTCCCGCAAAGATGAAATCGGTGATCTGATAAACGCGCTCAGAAACATGACGGCAAGGATAACCGAGGCATTGAAAGAAAGCGATGAGCTTATCCGGGCGGTTCGGGAAGGCAGATTGTCTGTCCGCGCAAATACGGAAAATTTTTCCGGATCATGGAAAGCGTTGATTATCGGAGTAAACAATATTACCGAGGCGTTTTTATCTCCGTTTCATACCACATCCGCATACATTGCCCGAATTTCCCAAGGCGATATTCCCCAAAAAATCAGCGAAGAATACAACGGCGATTTCAATCTTATCCGAAACAACCTCAATTCAATGATTGACAATCTGAGCCGGTTTGCAGTTCAGGTTCGGGAAACCGCAGAAACAGTTACTTCCGGCAGCCGGCAGTTGAGTTCCGCCGCCGAACAGGTTTCTAAAGGAACATCTTATCAGGCAGCCGGTATTGAGCAGATTTCAAGTTCTATGGAAGAAATGGAAGGCGTGGTGAATCAGAATGCGGATATTGCAAAACAGACCGCAGTGATTGCCCTGAAAGCGGCAAAAGACGCACAGGATGGAAAAAAAGCTGTGGGCGAGACGGTTTTTGCCATGAAGACGATTTCAGATAAAATCCGCATAGTTGAAGAAATTGCCCGCCAGACCAATATGCTGGCGTTGAATGCGGCAATCGAAGCAGCGCGGGCGGGCGAGCATGGCAGAGGCTTTGCGGTGGTGGCTGCCGAAGTCAGAAAACTTGCAGAGCGCAGCCAACATGCGGCAAAAGAAATCAATTCGCTGTCTGTGTCCAATATTGAAATTGCAGGCAAAACCGGACAACTGCTTGAAGAGATGGTCTCCGGCATTCAGAAAACATCGGAATTGGTTGAAGAAATCAAGGAATCCAGCGCGGAGCAGGCAGATGGCATCGGTCAGGTCAACAAAGCCATTCAGCAATTGGATCAGGTCATTCAGGAAAATGCGGCTTCATCTGAAGAAATGGCGGCTACAAGCCGTGATTTTTATACCCAAGCCGAACATCTGCTTGAAGTTGCCTCCTTTTTCAAAGTTCAGCATCTCTTTGACATAAAAGAGCCGCCGCTGCGTCTTACAAAAAACGAAGAAAAGCCCATGTTTGAAACAGATAAAACGGATGACAATGATTTCAGGAAATATTGAGTGTAATATCAAATCTGAATCATCACACGGCAATAAATTGCCGCGCTATTACGGGCTGTCCCTACGGGACAAAGCAGAGTCCCGGAGGGACGACACATAATAGCCCGGAAATTCATTTCCGGGTAACGGATGTTTTATTGATTCCGAGTCTATTAACATGACTAAAAAGGAGAAATGGTGATGACAAGTCGGCATAAAAAAATTCTGCTGATTGTTTTTCTGATTATGGATATTCCCTTAACGATTTTTATTCTGTTCGTGATTAACGGTACGCTGTTGGCAGATAACGAAAAACCTGTCGTGGTCAGAACCGGACATCCTGCATCTGTCCGGCAAAGCGAAAGCAAAACTGTTGAACTGAAGGTCATGTCGTATAACATTGCCAAACTGTTTGTGCATGAGGGCGGGTTGTCTTTCAAATCTCCGGAAAATGTCAGAGCGCGGCTAAAACGCATGGCTGATCTGATGAATGCCGAAAATCCGGATATTGTGTTTCTGTGTGAAGCGGTTCGGGAATGTACGCCATCTCCGGTCAATCAGATAGAAGAATTGGCAAAAGCAACCGGCATGTTTGTTTCGGTATTCGGTGAAAATTACAATTTCGGACTGCCGTTTTATCGGATTGTCGGCGGCAATGCAATCTTGTCAAAATATCCTATTGAGCCTGTGGCAAATTTATCGCTTGTCGGCAGACAGCCCTTTTATGTTACCAAAAACAACCGCCGGGCGTTGTGGTGCGAACTGAATATCGGAAAACAGAAAGTTCTTCTGGCATCGTTGCACAATGATTCATACAGCCGAAAAAACAATCTGGTGCAGGCACAGCAATTGCTTGATTATATGGGAAATCGTGAAGTAATATGGGCTGGAGATTTCAATGCCGCGCCCGGAGAGCCGCCCATAGAACTTATCCGAAAAAGCAAAAAATTTACAGGCGTATTTGACGGACCCTTCACCTTTCCTTCCGATAAGCCGAGAGAAGTCATAGACCTGATTCTCGCGCCGCCGTCATGGCAGATTATCAGCCATAAGGTGATTCAGAGCGATGCGTCCGATCATCTGCCGGTGATGACGGTATTTCAAGTTCCTGTTTTATAACGGATTA
>DYRC01000020.1 GCA_020718925.1 Desulfonema limicola | reverse complement strand
GAGCTTCTTCTGTCCCGGATCCTGCTTTTCTCAGAAACTGTCTCACTTCCGACCGGCACATTTCCGGCGGTGATAATCCGGGAGAATACGGAGGAAGATAAATCAGTTCCGCACCTTCGCTTCCGATCAGTTCTTTCACTCTTTTAACTTTATGATCTCCCGCATTATCGGTACTTACTACCTGTCCTTCCTTCAGCATCGGACATAAAAAATTACTCATACCAAATCGCTTTCAAACTCACCTAACCCCCCGGCCCCCTTCCCTGAAAGGGAAGGGGGAGACATCATCGGTACTCCCCCCCTCTCCGTTTCGGGGAGGGGGCGGGGGGAGGGGTGCTAATACCCGAATCTCTTTTTTTATCTGCTCCGAAACAAGTTGCAAAAACGTTGAAATTGATGTGCAACTATTTTGCAACATTGCAACCTTTTTCCCATCCTTTCCCATCTGAAATCTATGCCTGTCAATCACTCATTCCATTGGCATAATTTATGCTTTAGAAAAATCAGACCATAGTGAACCATATACCGAACTAACAGCAAATGCGGAAAAGGTGTGCCGGATGTATTTGCGTAGGAATCCCATAAAAAAGAAAATCATGGTGATGGACGATGAACCTGAAATGCGGTTTTTCTTGTCCAACCTCCTGAACAATCATGGTTTTGAGATGGTTGATATGGAAAATCCTTCCTTGGCTCTGCAAGTGGCGGCAGACACCAATCCCGATGTCATCATCCTGAATGCGATGATGATGAAAGATATTGGCATATTGATATATCGGGGGCTGAAGCAAGACAAAACTTTGAAGCAGATTCCGGTTCTCATGCTTTCTCCTCTGGATAAAACAACTTTTTTTCATTTTCATAAATTACGCAAGAATCCGTCTTCTCAGGAACTTCCCGAACCCGAAGCATATCTCAAAAAACCTGTGGAAACCGAACAATTTCTGGGAATGATTCATAACCTTCTTCAATTCAAGAAAGCCAGGGAGGTATAAAGTGCAACGTGCAACGTGCAAAGTGCAAAATGCCAAAATCGGATTTTATATCTGTCATTGCGGGATCAATATCTCCTACAAGGTTCGTGTGGAAGAAGTGGCGGCATTTGCCAAAAGCCTCAGAAATGTCGTTGTTGCCCGTGATTACAAGTTTATGTGTTCTGATCCGGGTCAGGCGATGATTGAGAAGGACATCAGGGAAATGGGGCTTGACCGGGTGGTGGTGGCGTCATGTTCTCCCCGTCTTCATGCCAAAACCTTTATGGGCGCATGTAACCGGGCGGGATTGAACCCGTATTATTTTCAGATGGCTTCTGTCCGGGAGCAGGTGTCATGGGTAACGCTCGATGAAAACGATGCGACAGACAAAGCCAAAAGTCTGGTTGCTGCGGCAATCAACCGGGTTTCTTATCATCAGAGACTCGAAGCCCGACAAGCGGATGTCCTTCCGGATATTCTGGTGGTCGGCGGAGGAATTACCGGAATGCAGGCAGCCATAGACATCGGAAATTCGGGGCATACTGTATATCTGGTTGAGCGGGAAACGACCATCGGCGGACACATGCTTCAGTTTGACAAGACATTTCCGACGCTTGACTGTGCCGCATGTATCGGAACGCCGAAAATGGTGGAAGTCGCTCAGAATAAGAATATTAAGCTGCTGTCTTTCAGCGAAGTCAAAGAAGTCTCCGGTTTTATCGGCAATTATACCGTGAAAATTCGCCGTAAACCCAGATATATCAGGGAAGGAATCTGCACGGGCTGCGGTGAATGTGCCAAAGTCTGTCCCGTATCTGTTCCCAATTCATGGGATGAAGGTCTTTGGGACAGAAAAGCCATCGGCAGAAGTTTTCCTCAGGCAATTCCGATTACTTTCAATATTGAAAAGAAAGATCGGGCGCCGTGCGTGATGACCTGTCCTGCGGGAATCAATGTTCATGGATATGTGCAGTTGATTGCTCAGGGCAAATATAAAGAAGCGGTATCACTGATTATGCAGAGACTTCCTCTGCCCGGAGTTTTGGGGCGGGTGTGTCCTCATCCGTGTGAAGCACAATGCCGCAGAGCAGAAGCGGATATGCCGATAGCCATCAGAAATCTGAAACGCTTTGCCGCAGACCAAGTAAATCCGGATGAACTGCCATGTCCTGAAATCAAAGAACGTCCTGAAAAAATTGCCATAGTCGGTTCGGGACCCGCGGGATTGACCGCAGCGTATTATCTGAGACTCAAAGGATTTCAGGTTACGCTGTTTGAAGCGCAAAAAGTTTTCGGCGGGATGCTGAGGCTCGGAATACCGGATTACCGCCTTCCTCCCCATATTCTGGATCGCGAAATTGCGTATATTCTTCGTCTGGGAATCAACACACGGATAGGCGTCCGGTTCGGGACGGATTTTACGCTCAAAGACCTTGAAAAAGAGGGCTTTTCTGCGGTGTTTCTGGGTATCGGAGCGCATGAGACCCTGAAACTGAATATTCCCGGTGAAGACGGGACTGTCGGCGTAACAGATGCGGTAGCCTTTCTCAGAAATGTGAATTTGGGAAATACTGTCTCTATCGGAAAACATGCGGTGGTTGTCGGGGGCGGCAATGTGGCAATTGATGCCGCCAGATCTGCCAGACGGCTAGGTGCCGAATCAGTTACAATCCTTTATCGCCGTTCAGAAAAAGAGATGCCTGCATATCCCGAAGAAATCACAGATGCAAAGGAAGAAGGCATCCGATTCTCATACCTTTCCGCTCCGATTCGCATTCTTACCGAAAGCGGAAAAGTCAGAGGAATCGAATGTATCAGAAATGAACTCGGTCCGCCGGATGAGGGGGGGCGCAGACGCCCTGTTCCGCTGAAAGGTTCTGAATTTATCATTGAGTGTGATTCGGTTATTCCGGCTATCGGGCAAAGAATTGATACGTCTTGTGCGGACAAAGAAGCGGATTTGAACATTACCAGACGGGGCGCGTTTGAAGTCAATCCGCATACCATGCAGACCTCTGTTCCTTATGTGTTTGCCGGAGGAGACGCGGTGAGCGGTCCGGCAACTGTCATTGAGGCTGTATCTGCGGGGCATAGGGCAGTTTCGGCAATTGAGAAATTCCTCAACAAAGAAGACTTGAAAGTTTATGCGGAAGAACTTGCCGCGAACACCCCCCAGCCCCCCTCAAGGGGGGAATGGCGGGAAATTCCTAAAAAAATTCCGAAAGAAGCCAGAGTCGTATCGCGTCATCGAAGTGCGGAGGAAAGGGTGTTGTCTTTTGACGAAGCGGATTTGAATTTTTCCGAAGAAGACGCGAAAAAAGAAGCGGCGCGGTGTCTGAACTGCGGTGTGTGCTGCGAATGTATGGAATGCGTGAAAGTCTGCGAAGCCAAAGCCATTGACCACACGATGAAAGAAGAGGAACTGACGGTCAGGGTCGGAAGCATTCTTCTGGCAACCGGATACGATATTATGGACCCGACGCCTATCAGACAATACGGATACGGACGCTATCCCAATGTTTACACGGCTCTTGAATTTGAGCGATTGAGCAATGCCACAGGACCCACCGGCGGAAAGATACTGATTCGGGACGAAAACGGTTGTTTTACGAAAAAACCTCAAAGCGTTGCGCTGATTCATTGTATCGGCAGCCGGGATGTGAATTATCACGAATACTGTTCCAGAGTCTGCTGCATGTACGCGCTCAAATACACGCATCTGATCAAAGAAAAAGTCGGGCATGATACTAAGGTTTATGATTTCTACATTGACATGCGCTGCTTCGGAAAAGGCTATGAAGAATTTTACCGGCGGTGTCAGGAAGAAGGAACCGTTTTCATACGCGGAAAAGTTGCCGAACTGACGGATCAGGCAGATAGTCCCGAAGAAAAAGGCAAAATTATCGCCATTGCCGAAGATACTCTGCTGGGAATGCGCCTGAGAGTTCCGGTGGATATGGCGATTCTGTGTACTGCCATCGAAGCCCGAAAGGACGCGCCCGGCGTGGGGCGGATATTCGGAGTCAATATCGGTGCTGACGGCTTTTTTCTGGAAGAACATCCCAAGCTGGGTCCTCTGAATACAGCTACGGACGGGGTATTTTTATGCGGGTGCTGCCAAAAACCGATGGATATCCCGGATGCGGTTTCTCAGGCTTCGGGAGCTGCTGCCAAAGCACTTGCGCTGGCAACGCTCGGCAAAGTCGAAATATCTCCGACCACCTCATGGATTGACCCGGATATCTGTATCGGGTGTCAGATGTGCATCGGGCTTTGTCCTTACGGCGCTATTGAATTTGATGAAAGGCGGTCTGTATCGGTGGTCAATGAAGCGGTCTGCAAAGGATGCGGAAGCTGTTCGGGGGTTTGTCCGAGCGGTGCTGCAGGCATCCGCCATTTCAGGAAAAAACAACTGTTTGCGGAAATTGATGGGATGATGGATGCTCTTGAGGAACTTGCAAATTAACGGGGGATACAATGACAGAGTTTGAACCGAATATTATTGCCTTTGTCTGCAACTGGTGTACTTACACGGCTGCCGATCTTGCCGGAACTTCCCGGCAAAGCTATCCGAAAAACATGAGGCTTGTGCGGGTGATGTGTACAGGAATGGTTGACTCGCAATATATCATCAAAGCGTTTATGGAAGGCGCGGATGGCGTTCTTGTCAGCGGGTGTCATCCCGGAGACTGCCATTATATCAACGGAAATTACAAAGCCCGCCGGCGGATGAAAATGCTCAAAGAAATCCTTCCTCTGTTCGGTTTTGAGCCGCAGCGGCTCAGACTGACATGGATCGGAGCCAGCGACGGAATTCAGTTTGCGGAAACCATGAGAGAACTGACAGAGCAGGTCAGGGTGTTGGGTCCGTCTCAGGCAAAGTCCGGCATGGTCTTATGAAGTCTCAGGAGGAAACAGCATGGCGATAACAGCAAAAATCAATGTAAAAGACAATGACATTTCAGCGGCGATTCGGGAATTTTTCATCTCCGTACTGGATACGGAAGATGTCAGTGCGATTCTGATCCCTCAACATCTTCCGATGAAAAAAATGCTTATGCCGACACTGGTAACGGATCCTCAGAAGCTTGAGACAGCAGACCCTTTGGCGCCCTGCTTTCCCATGAATGCGGCAAGACTCGTATCCCGGCTGACGCGCAAACCCATCGGCGGGAAAATATTGGTCGTGTTGCGTCCCTGTGAAATCCGGGCATTTTATGAATTGGTGAAGCTCAATCAGGGAACTATGGACGAACTTATCATCGCGGGCGTGGATTGTCTCGGAGCATATAAAAATTCGGATTATCTCCGCTTTCTCAAGCAGCACGGGGATAAAGCAACCGAGATATTTTATCAGAACGCGCTGAACGGCAAAACAGAAATTACAGAGGGGATTGATATTTCTCCGGCATGCAAATCCTGTGAAAATCCCATCCCGGAGGGTGCGGATATCCTCATCGGGCTTTTGGGAGCGGACATAAGCAATCATCTGATGATACAAGCTCAGAGTCCGAAAGGCGAAGCGGTTCTGAAGCGACTGAATCTTTCCGAGGCTGAAGAACCTTCTTCCCGCAAAGAAGCTGTTTCGGCATTGATTTCAAAGCGTTCTTCGTATCGGGATGAGATCTTTTTGAAAACGCATGAAGCTACGGATACGCTCGATAAATTGAACAACTATCTGGCAAACTGTGTCAACTGCTACAATTGCAGAGTGGCTTGTCCCGTATGTTATTGCAAAGAATGCGTGTTTGTAACCGATGTGTTCAACCATGAACCGTATCAGTACATCAAATGGGCAAAACGGAAAGGCATGATCAAAATGCCTGCGGATACGGTTTTTTATCATCTGACGCGCATGGCGCATATCAGTGCCGCATGTGTGGGCTGCGGTCAATGTTCCAATGCCTGTCCGAATGATATTCCGTTGGCTGAACTGTTCCGCATGGTGGCATGGCAGACACAGAAAGCGTTTGATTACACTGCCGGAAAAAGCTTGGATGAAAAGCCGCCGCTATCCGTATTCCGGGAAGATGAGTTTCAGGAAATCGTAGGAATAAAATAAACCGGGGGGATTATGGACAAGAATGGCAGAGCTATGGTTGTGGGGGCGGGGATTGCCGGAATCCGGGCTGCTCTTGAACTGGCTGAGACCGGTCATAAAGTGCTTCTGATTGACAAGTCGCCGCATATCGGCGGAATTTTAAGTCAGTTGGATTATCAGTTTCCGTCTGACCACTGCGGCATGTGCAGAATGCTTCCTATGATTGATCGTGATGATTCTTCCCAATACTGTCTGCGGAAAGGGCTTTTCCACGAAAATATCGAAATTCTGCTTTCAACGGAAATCATTTCCATAGACGGCGAACCCGGCAATTTCAGCATAACCCTGCGCCGGAAATCCGACTGGGTTGATTCTCAGCGATGTATCGGCTGCGGTATCTGCGTATCGGTCTGTCCCGTGGATGTCTCAGATGAATTTAACGAAGGTCTTTCTTATCGGAAGGCGATTTATCTGCCTGTTCCTCATGCCGTACCCAGCCCCTATACCATTGATGCCAAAGCCTGTACGCGTTGCGGTGCGTGTGAAGCGATTTGTCCTACCCATGCGATTTCGATGTCGTCTCAGGAACGGAAACAGTTTCGGATTCTGGTGGTGGATGATGAAATGATTGTTCGCTCATCTCTGATGGAAATTCTTGATACAGAAGGCTATTCCGCGGAAATGGCGGAATCCGGGCAGAAAGCTTTGGAGAAACTTGCACAGCAGCCCTATCAGTTGATGCTGACCGACATCAAAATGCCGGGAATGGACGGCGTGGAACTTCTTCAGAAAGCCAAATCGCTTTATCCCGACCTTCCGGTGGTTATGATGACAGCTTATGCCACTGTGGAAACTGCTGTGGAAGCCATGAAAATCGGCGCTCTGGAGTATCTGATCAAACCTTTTGACACAGAAGCTATCATTGACAAAGTGTTCAAGGTTTATGAAAAATTCGAACTGGTTCATGCGCGAAAAGAGGAAGTCGGCGCAGTCATACTTACCGGAGGAACTGCCTTTTTTGATCCGAAACAAGACAAGAATACTTATTATTACGGACTTCTTCCCAATGTGATGACCAGCCTTGAATTTGAAAGAATTTTCAGCGGCACGGGTCCGACTCAGGGAAACCTTGTCCGGCTCTCTGACGGAAAACCGATTCGCAAAATCGCATGGCTTCAATGTGTCGGATCAAGAGATATTCAAATCAACGCGGATTTCTGTTCCTCGGTATGCTGTATGTTTTCGATCAAAGAAGCCCGGATTGTAAAAGAGAAAAGCAATGGCAGCATTGAGACTGTTCTGTTTTATATGGACATGCGGACTGATGGAAAATCGTTTCAGAGATACCGCGATCAGGCTGAATCTCTTCACGGCATCCGCTTTGAACGGGCAAAGGTTCATTCGATAGCCCCGGATGCTGATGCCGGCGATCTGATGCTGAGATATACGGATATTTCGGGAAAGCTGCATGAGGAAACCGCTGATATGGTTGTGCTGGCTGTGGGGCAAAGACCATCGTCAGCCGCGAAACTGGCTGAATCCGTGGGAATCGGATTGAACTCATGGGGATTTGTACAAACATCTCCGTTTTCGCCAAGCAAAACAAACAGACCCGGAATTTTCATCGGCGGCTCTTTTTCAGGATTGAAAGATATCAGCGAATCCGTGATTCAGGCGTCTGCTGCCGCATTTAATGCTTCAAAAACAATACAACGTGCAACGTGCAACGTGCAACGTGCAAAGACAGACGCTCCTCTGCTGCAAAAACCGCCGCGAATACTGGTTGCGGTGTGCGTCTGCGGCAATAAGAATCCCCTCTTGAGAGGGGCAGGGGTGTGTCAGGAACTTGTGAAAGAATGGATGAGCGATCCGGCAGTTATTGTTGCGGAATTTACCGATCAGATATGCTCCGAACAGGGAGAAAAATCTTTGGCAGAACTTGTCGGAAAACACAAACCCGATCAGGTTCTGATTGCCGCATGTCTTCCTTATGTGTATGGCAAGAGGCGTCGTGAACTGAGTCAACGGATAGGAATTGATCCGCTGCTGACAGAAGTCGTTGATATAAGCAGCCTGTCAGATTCCGAAATGATCCGATGCGCTGTCGGAATGGGAATCGAAAAGCTCAGACGGATGGAAGATTTGCCGATTGAAACCCTTCCGGTAAAACAAAAAGCTTTGGTCGTCGGAGGCGGTATTGCCGGGATGACTGCCGCTCTCGGCATTGCAGATCACGGATTCGAGGTTGATCTGGTGGAACAGGGCGAGAAACTGGGCGGCAATCTTCTTTGGCTGAATAGCAGCATTGAAGGATATTCCATGCAAACCCTGCTGGAAGAAACGCTTCCGAAAGTGGAAAAACATCCCCTGATTCATGTTCATACTCAGACGCGGGTCGTCAGCTCGTATGGTCAGGCAGGCGATTTTATTACAACCATTGAGAGTAAAGAAACAGGCGTTCAAACCATCGGGCATGGTGTGAGCATTCTGGCTGTCGGCGGCACTGAAGCAATCCCGACTGCTTACGGATACGGCAAAAGCAGCAATATTGTTACGCAGAAAGAGCTTGAGGAAAAACTTCGGAATAAGACGCTTGATCCGTTGAAGCTCGGTACGGTGGTGATGATTCAATGCGTAGGATCACGGGAAGAACCCAGAAATTATTGCTCACGGGTATGCTGCCCCACCTCGCTTAAACACGCGCTGTATCTGAAAGAGCAGAATCCTGATATTGATATTTATGTGCTGTATCGGGATATGATGAGCTGCGGATTTGCAGAAGCATATTACACTCAGGCAAGAAAATCCGGCGTGATATTCATTCAATATGATCCGAGCAACAAGCCGGAAGTCAAAATTTCAGGGAATGAGGTCAGGGTGATTGCAGATGAACCCATTATCGGGAAAAAGATAGAGATAGCCGCCGATCTGCTTGTGCTGGCTGCGGGAATCGTGCCAAATCTGTCGAATAGTCTGACCCACGCCTTCGGTGTTTCTTCGGATCAGGATGGCTTTTTTCAGGAAGCGGATTCCAAATGGAGACCCACGGATTCGATGACCGAAGGGATATTTGCCTGCGGATTGGCGCATTCACCGCGCTCTGTGTCCGAATCTGTTGCAACCGCCGAAGCTGCAGCGCAAAGAGCGTTGCGAATACTTACGAAAAATCAATTGTCTGCCGGAAGAGTAACTGCCAAAGTGCATCACAGTCTGTGCAGTTTGTGTGAGCGATGTATCGAAGCCTGTCCTTACGAAGCCCGGATGATTGATCCCGAAGAAGAAAAAGTCATGGTGAATCCGGCAAGATGTCAGGGCTGCGGTTCCTGTGCGACAGTATGCCCGAACGGCGCTTCGTATATTCAGGGGTTTTCACGACAGCAGATGCTGGCGGTTATTGACGCGGCATTCATATAACTTCTTCACTTTGCACCTTTTTACAGGAGTATGACATAATGAAAACCGAGCATTCAGAAGCTTCGGATATACTTGCGCCGGTCAGAAAGATGGTTCAGGCGTGTATTCAGTGCGGAACCTGCACCGGCTCATGTCCGAATGCGTTTGCAATGGATTATACGCCCAGACATCTGTGGCGGATGGTGATGATGGGGCTGACAGACGAAATTTTCAACAGCCTGACATTTTATCTGTGTTCGGCATGTTATTCCTGCACTCTCCGATGCCCGCGCGGTCTGCCGCTGACTGAGGCAATGGAAACGCTCAAACAGATTGCGGTCAAAGAGAATCGCCTTGTCAATAAACCTTCTCAATTGTTTTATCGGAATTTTATGGAAAGCGTTCGGCGTCATGGCAGGGTCAGGGAAACGGAATTTATGACGCTTTACTTTATGGATATGAAACATCCCTTTCTGCCGTTCCGATACATGCCTTTGGGATTGAAACTTCTGCGAAAAGGAAAACTTTCATTTCAATTGCCATCAGGGGGCAATACGCTGGACGCACTTTTTCGGAAGGCAGTTGAAGCAGAGGAGGCAAATCCATGAAATATTTATATTATCCCGGATGTTCCCTTGAAGGCACAGCATCGGAATATGATTTTTCCACGCGGGCGTTTATGTCCGCAGTCGGGGCGGAGCTTGTTGAAGTTACGGACTGGACATGCTGCGGCGCCAGTGCTGCGCCGGCAATAAATTTTTTATTATCTCTGGTACTTCCGGCGCGTAATCTTGCTTTGGCAGAGAAAATGAACCAAGACTGCGATATGCTGGTTCCATGCAGCGCATGTTATCTGAATCTTAAAAATGCTGAAGAACACGCCGGGAAAAACGCCGCGCTTCTCCATAAAATCAACACTGTTCTGGAGGAAGATCATCTGGTGTTCGGCAACAAAATCCGTGTAAAACATCTTCTGGAAGTGCTTTCCAAAGACATCGGCGCGGAAAAAATCAGATCGTTGGTGAAAAAAACATTTGAAGGAATGGTCATTGCGCCATATTACGGATGTCAGGCTCTCCGTCCTTATATTGTGTTTGACGATCCCGAATATCCTCAGTCTATGGAACCTCTGATCGAAGCCATCGGCGCAAAGGTTCATCGCTGGGATATGGGCGGAAAATGCTGCGGCGCCAGTCATACAACCACCAAACCGGAAGTCGGGATCGAATTGGTATCTGCCATATTGAAAAAAGCCAAAGGCGCGGATGCGATTGTGAGCGTATGTCCCATGTGCCAGATGAATCTGGAGGCTTTTCAGGACAGGGTTTCCGAATATCAGCACGAAGATTTGCATATTCCTGTTCTCTATCTTCCGCAGCTTCTCGGACTTGCCATAGGGCTTACGGACAAAGAACTCCGCCTTGATTCAAATCTTTCCGATCTTAACGGATTTCTCAGAAAATCAGAGGCGGCTCATCATGGTAGCATACATTCGTGAAAGACTTGTTTTCAAACTGATTGTTACTGTCGGATTGACGCTTTTGCTCTCTATTTCCACATGGGCGTATTTCAACATTGAGTCCCAGAAAAAAAAGCTGATGGAAGAAATCATGGAAGGAACCGACCGGCTGACGACCACCATCAAGCTCGGAACCCATTATGCCATGATGCTGAACTCCAGAGATGAAATCAATCAGATCATCAACAATATCGCCAAGCAGAAAGAAATCAAAAATATTCGGATTTATAACAAAAACGGAGAGATCAAATTCTCGAATCAGCCATCGGAACTTGATGATAAAACCAACATCAGGAATGAAGCCTGTTCTATCTGCCACAAAACCGATCCGCCGCAAACTCAGCTGGGACTGATGGAAAGAACCCGTATTTTCACATCTCCCGAAGGGTATCGCCGGCTGGGCATCATCAGTCCTATCTGTAATGAACCCGGATGTTCGACTGACGCGTGTCATGTTCACCCCGAAGGAACAAAAATATTAGGCGCGTTGGATGTGGTGGTTTCTTTGAGAAAAAAAGATCAGGAAATTCTTCTTGCGGAAAAAGGAATTATCGGTCTGGCAGTTATTGTATTTATGCTGACATCCGCCATTATTTTTATTATTGTTCTCAGATTTGTCAATCGCCCTGTCAGACACCTGATCGAAGGAACACGGCACATCGCCGGCGGCGAGTATGGTTATCATGTGGAAGTAACTCAGGCAGATGAAATGGGGCAGTTGGCGGTTGCCATTCATCAGATGGGAAAAGACATCGGCAAAAAACAGGAAGAACTGAATAAGCAAAGAGATGAATATCAGACGCTGTTCGAGTGTGCGCCATGTATGATTACGCTTCAGGACAGAGACCTGAAGCTGGTGAAATATAACCATGAATTTGCAAAACGATTCGATCCGAAACTCGGAGATTACTGTTACAAGGCGTATAAATGGTTAGAAAAAAAATGCGAAAATTGTCCGGTTGAAAAGACATTTGCAGACGGAAAACCGCATACCGGGGAAACCTCCGGTATCAATAAAGACGGAACCGCTGCCCATTGGATATTCAACACTTCTCCGATTTTCAACGCCCAGGGCGAGATTATCGCTGCGATGGAAATGAGCCTTGATATTACCCATAGAAAGCTTCTCGAAGAAAAGCTGGAAAAATCGGAAAAAAAATACTACGATATTTTCAATAATATCCCGAACCCGGTATTTGTGCTGGATTTTGAAACCCTTGATATTCTGGACTGCAATGACAGCGTATTTGCGGATTACGGCTTTCACAAAGATGAAATTATCAACACGTCATTTCTGGAGTTATTTGCAGAAGATGATAAAATTCAGTATGTTGAAAAACTCAGATACTCCCGGATACTGAATCAGATCAGACATCGGGGAAAAGGAAAAATTCTGTTCGTCAATATAAGAATATCACCATCTGATTATTCCGGAAAAAAAGTGCTGCTGATCACCACCAGCGATATTACCAAACGACTCGAAGCCGAACAGCAGCTGATTCATGCCAGCAAGATGGCGACTCTCGGCGAAATGGCAAGCGGCGTGGCACATGAACTCAATCAGCCGTTATCGGTTATAAAAACAACGACCAGCTTTTTTATCAGGAAGATAGACAAAAGCGAGAAAGTGGATGAAGAGACCTTTTCTTTTATGTTGAAAAAGGCAGATAAAAACGTGGATCGGGCAGCGAATATCATCAATCACATGCGGCAGTTTTCCAGAAAATCCGAACTGACGCTTGAAAAAATCCGGCTCAATGATGTCATCCGAAGCGCGTTCGATGTTTTCAGCCAGCAATTGAAGATCAGAGGCATCGAAGTGATTTGGGATATTCAGGATAATCTGCCTGAAATCATGGCAGACCCCGGACGATTGGAACAGGTTTTCATCAATCTGCTGCTGAATGCCAGAGATGCTATTGAAGAAAAATTTTCTCTGCAGGCAGATGCCGGAGAGGAGAAAAAAATTATTTTGAAGACATGGACAGAAAACAATACCGTCATGGCTGAGGTAAAAGATACGGGGATCGGATTTTCCAAAGAGATAGACAACAAGCTCTTCGAGCCTTTCTTTACGACCAAAAAGGTGGGCAAAGGCACGGGGCTGGGGCTTTCTATCAGTTACGGAATTGTCAATGAATGCACCGGAACCATCAGAGCTGTATCACATGGCAGCGAAGGCGCCTCGTTTATTGTAAGTTTTCCGACTGCGGGGGGACAGAAATGAAACTTGAAGATTATCCCTGCACTGTTCTGCTTGCTGATGATGAAGAAGATATCCGGGATGTTCTGCGTATTTCCCTGTCGGATATGGGATATAAGGTGTATTCTGCTCAGAACGGCGAAGAGGCATTGCAGATTTTTCAAACAGTTATGCCGATGATTGTGATTACCGACATCAAAATGCCCGGAATGGACGGCATTGATCTGTTGAAAAAAATCAAACGTGAAAATCCCGATACGGAAGTGATTATGATCACCGGACATGGCGACATGGAACTGGCTATCAAAAGTCTCAAATATAAGGCGGTTGATTTTATTACAAAACCGATTAATGTGGATGCGCTTGAAATCTCCGTCAGCCGTGCCAGAGAAAAAGTGATCATGAAGCAGAAATTGCAGGAATACACCGAAAATCTTGAGCGGCTGATACAGGAAAAGACCGAACTTCAGGATCATCTCTCCTCGCTCGGACTGATGATTGGCTCTATATCTCACGGCATCAAAGGGCTGCTGACCGGATTGGATGGCGGCATGTATCTGCTGAATACCGGTTTTTCAACTGAAAACTCTGACAGAATCAGAGAAGGCTGGGATATTGTCAGATTCATGGTCGAGCGTATCCGAAAAATGATTTTAGACATCCTTTTTTATGCCAAGAAAAGAGAGTTGAACTGGGAACAGATAAACGCTGTCGGGTTTGCCGATGATGTGGCGCGTGTGGTTGAGCCGAAGATAAAAAATCACGGAATTGAGTTTGTCAGAGAGTTTGAGGAATCGGTCGGCGAGTTTGAGATTGACGCAGGGTATATTCATGCAGCGATGGTAAATATTTTAGATAATGCTGTGGACGCATGTCTGAAAGATAAATCAAAGGATTCTCATAAAATCGTTTTCAGCGTCAGACAGGCTGAGACCTTTATTCTGTTTGACATATCAGATAATGGAATCGGAATGAAACAGGAAACCGTCGAAAAACTGTTCAAGCTCTTTTTCTCCACCAAAGGAAGCACAGGCACAGGCTTCGGGCTGTTTATTTCAAATCAGATTATTCAGCAGCATGGCGGCAAGATCAGCGTAAAATCCTCGCCGAACAAAGGCACGACATTCACAATCAGCATCCCGAAAATTCTGCCGGAATCTGCCAAGGCTGATTCTCAAAATATTTGAATTTGAAAAGGTAATAACGTTTTCGGGCGTTCCAGTCCTATAAGTATCATTATCAGAAGAATGACAAGCTACAGAACAACGGACAGCGTAAGCAACCGCTTCAGAAGAGACGGCATATTCATTCTGTTTTCCCGAAAATCTCGGGATGAATCAATGCGGCAAGAGCTTCAAGTCCGCTGATCAGCCGAAATGTCGGGCGGTTGACAATATCCGAATCTATGATGAAAATCCGCTTATTTTCCACAGCAGGCAGTTGTGTCCACAGATTCCATTCTGCTTTTACCTTCCCGAATCCACCCTCTCTTGCCATAGATGTAATAAAAATGATTTCCGGCATCATAAAAAGCACCTTCTCTTTGGAAAAACGCGGATAGGAAGTCGGTCCTGCCGCAAGATTTCTGCCGCCCGCAAGTTCGATCAGTTCGTGAATAAAGGTCGGATTTCCGGCAGACACAATCGGATCAATACCGATCTGAAAAAAAACGCCGGGACGATGGTCTGCCTTTGAAACCTTTGTTTTTACCGCATGAATACGCGCAGTCATATCTTTGAGCAAAGATGCGGCGATATCCTGACAGTTGAGCAGATTCCCAATATCGGAAATACTTTTCATCACGGTATTGAAATTCTTCGGATCAACGATATATACCGGAATATTCAGAGCATTCAGCCGTTGAACTGTCGAAGTCGGATTTCCCTCTTTGATGCCGATACACAGATCGGGATTCAGACTCACGATTTTTTCCAAATCCAGACTGATGTGAGTACCGATTCTCGGAAGTTCTTCAGCTTCTGATGGAAAGTTGCTGAATCCGGTTACACCGACAAGCCGATGTCCCTGCCCCAGCGCAAAGACAATTTCTGTAATGCTGGGCGCAAATGCCACAATGCGTTGGGGATTTTCAGGAATATTCATACTTCTCCCGGTCTCATCCGTTACAACACGCGCCTCTGCTGGCATAATCAATATGAAAATCAGAAATATAGCCACAACATAATTTTTCATTTCTCACTTCTCACTTAACAACATTCCGTTCAGTATCGCATTAACTGCCATCCGAATAATCATCGGAATATCTTCAGACCTGATCCGCTCCGTCTGCGTTTCAATCTTATGCTGATTCGCTATCAAAGCACCCCTCCCCCGACCCCTCCCCTGAAAGGAGAGGGGAGCAGTGATGACGTCTCCCCCTTCCCTTTCAGGGAAGGGGGCCGGGGGGTTAGGTGAGTTTGAAAGCGATTTGGTATTATGCCCTGCGATTTCTTCAGAGATATTTCGGCATAAGATATTAAAACTGTTCAAATCTGTTACCAATCCCCGTTCATACGCATCGCTTAATGCAAATGCGGATTCCATAAATGCAGCATAACGCGGCTGAAGCAGAATTTCTTCAAATTCGGCAATATGCGCTTTGTCTTTATCAGCAAAGCATCCGCACTCAGTCAGCAGCAAATTAGGATTGATCCGCCGTTCCTGAAGCTTTTTGAAAATACTGCGCTTTGACATAAGACCGTTCTGACGATACACCGCTTCTTTCACGCCGTCATACACGGCTTTTGCAATCAGTTCGCCCAGTTTGCTGTGTCCGCCTGCAACGTCAAGCCGTCTGCCGCTGCCTTCAACCACAATGATTTCATCTGTGCCGGTGCCGGTTGCCTGATATTTTCCGGGATTGACAGAACTTCGGATGTCCATATCCTGCATGGCTGCGGTTTTAGCTTCGGTCGCGCTGATGATTGCCCGCGTCATGGCGCGGGGTGTGAGTTTCATATTACTCATCACAATGATGTTGATGGTTCCCGGCTCATAGAATCTGCCTTCATCAACAGACATGCGAAGCGCATTGCCTTCCACACCGGCGGTTACCAAAGCATAAACCGTCATATCTTTGAACAGCGCCTTCTGAACCGAAAGATTGTCCATATCCGCGCCGGTGAACAGAAAGCTGCTGTTTTTTTCCGATTTTCCAAGTGCCTGATAAATATGCTTCTTCCATTTGTCAAAGCCGAGTTTATGAGCAATGCCCCAAGTCTGCGGCGGGAAATAATGATTGCCGACACTCAGAACTCTATGCCGATGTCCTTCAAGCGTTGACACAACCTGCATGGGTTTCTTAAATTCAATCACCAAGCTTTTGTTCACAACATCAGATATAATCGTATTGTCCACCCGTGCGGAACCGACATAATCAAGCGGAATATCAACGGTTTTTGTCCGAATGCGTTTTGCATTGTACACAGGCAATGACGCCGCATCTGCAAAGCGATTCAGAAACAGAAACACTATCAGGCACAAAACACATCGCAATTGTTTATGAATTTTCATGGCATTCCTAATTTTTTCCGGTTATCAACAACATGCTTCGGAAACATCCTAAGTTCCGAAGGTTCAAAACGATACTCCGGGAGATACTGCATCATCAGATCGGCAACAACCGCCGACTGATTGAAATCCCTCTTTTCGCTGATTGTCGCTCATTTCATTGAAATTCATCGGATTTTCCTTCAAAATAGAGATTATCGGATTTTGAAGGAAAAAATGAGCGATGTCAATACGAATTTCATCTTAATCCTGCGACTTTCTGCAAAATATACACAACTTCCTCCATGCCGATTTTTCCATCGCCATTCACATCCGCGCACAGAGAAACATTATTGACAGCAATGCCCGCCACAATCCTCAAAGCCATTATAGCGTCTGCCAAATCCACTGTACCGGAGCCGTCCGCATCACCGGGGATGCAGGTAAAAACCACTTTCAGGGGATTCAGATTTGTGGAAATTTGGGTAACCACCGAGTTATCCGCAATATTGAGAACAACGATTTCAGCATCAGAGCCGTTGCAGACCCACAATCTTCCCTGCTGATCCGCATAAGTGCCTGATTCCATTCCGGCAATATTTTTGTGCTGCAACGCCGCAACCGGAACAATTCCCCCAGCCGGTTTGAATGAATACAGCGTATTGTCTCCCCATCCGTCATATCCGACAAAATAAACGCTTTCCGGCGACACCATTGCCATTCCTGAAATATTGCCGTAAGGATGATTCGCATCATCGCCGTCATCCAGAAGCATTTTTGCCTCATAACTGTTCGGATTGACGCTGGCAATGCCGCCGCTATACTCTGCCGGCGTTCCTGACCATGATGCCGCATATCTGCCCGCGCCCTGCACATAAATCGTATCATTCTGAGACATATATTGAATTGCGCTCGGATTTCTGATCGGAAGCGGAATGCCTTTGACGCCATCGGAATTGGCAATGCCGGTATTGATTTCCGCGCCGGTATTTGTATCGAAAACCGCAATATATGCAGTGTTTGTCGGCGACCAACTGTCATTGCGGTTCAATCGCTGAAGCACGATAAACACTTTGTTTTTTACAAATAATCCCGAAACCATTTCGGGAATGCCGTCCGAATCCGTGTATGAACTCAGATCCAATTCGCCGATTTTAAATTCCGCCTGCGTTGTGGCAGAAGGATTCACCAGCCATGCTTTGCTTTTTCCGTAGCGGAGCAGGCAGGCTAATTTTGAATTTAAAAAAATCAGATCATAAGGATTGCTGCTGCCCTGTTCGCCGGTGTCATCGGTGGAAAACTGCCATATCGGCGTTTCAGGCGCATTGATGTCAAATTTCGTAATGCTGTCTCTCTGATAGCGCTCAATCCGATAAAAATAATTCTGATATGCGGCTATTGTAATATCCGAAATAGTCGGAAGCAGGTTGTTACGCACAACACCGGTTTTCACATCAATTACCGAATGCGCGCCGCTCGTGTAATCGGCAGCAGCCGTTGCCACCACTGCTTTTTGCGCCGATGATACTGCGGCAGTTCCTATTAAAACCATCAGAACCGCCATCATTTGCCAATATTTTTTCATCAGATAATCCTCCTTTAACCCCTCCCCCAGCCCCTCCCCGGAACGGAGAGGGGAGTTTTTTTGCTTGCGCCTCCTTCCCTTTCAGGAAAGGGGGCGGGGGGTTAGGTTATTTAAAATTTATACTGCACATTGAAATACCAAGCCCTGCCCGGCATCGGATAGCCGTTGAAATCTTCATAGCGATCATCGTTGATATTTTTTGCCTCAAGATTGAGCAGAAACGATTTGAACAGCCATGATATGCCGACATTGACTTCGTTTTTGGCGTCTGCTGCCAGCAGATTTGCGCTGTCATAATACATGCCGTTTTCACGGATATATTCAGCCCAAAGCTTTCCCCTCTTGAGAGGGGGCAGGGGTGTGTCAGGTACATCCGCCTCGATTCTGCCTCTGTAAGCAGTATCGAACCTGCCCGGCAGTTGCTTGCCGTCAAACGCCTTGATTCCGCTCTTGTTTTCCGTATCCTGCCAAGTCGCATTGAGTGAAAATCGGAAATAAGATAAAAATTCAGCACTTATTCCTGCTTCAATTCCGTCAATTTCTGCTTTTGCAATATTGGCAGATTTGCCGATGCCTCTGGCATCATACACGCGGGTAATCAGATCATCCGCATTATTGTTGAACCGGATCAGATTCAGAGAAATACGCTGCATCCATTTATTCTGCGTCTGATAGCGGATTTCCGCGCCGATGTCGGTATTAATGCCTGTTTCCGGCTTCAGATCGGGATTTCCGGTAAAAAATCCCCGATCCCCGAACATCTCGAAAAACGAAGGCTCACGAAAATATTTTGCCGCATTTGCTTTGAACACAAGCCATTGTGCTGCCTGATATTTTACGCCGATCTGAGGACTGAACGATTCTTTGCGGTCATTGATTTCTTCAAGATGAATGCCCCACGCGCTTTCGGCAGAATCAAGCGAATCCTGTATCAGCGAATAGCGGAGTCCCGGCGTAACCATGAGTTTTCCGTCAGACAGAATCACGCTGTCCTGAATGCCCATTGCATAACTGAAGCGTGAGCTGTCGTGAGGCGTGGTGCGATTCAGCAGGTCTTGGGGCGCGTAAGTTTCATATCCTGCATTGAGATTTGCCTGAAGAATGTGATGCTCATTCAGCCATTCGACAAAAACATCTGTGCCGAAACGCTCGGTAACATAACGATTGTGCTGCTCCCCAAGCCCGATATGCCCGCCGTTGTCATCATATTCTTCCTGTTTCCATGAGTAATCCAAACGGGTTCGGGTATTCAGCTTCAAAGAACCGAGATTGTCGGCAGTCAGCGTGAGGCTTGAAATATTGCGCTTGGTATCCAGAGAAGTATTGCCCCATGAGCTGTTATTCCATGATGGCAAGCCCTGATATTTATCAAACCACTGGCTGACCATATCCACCCGTGTATGCTCCTCAATCTCATATCCGAGTTTGCCGAGAACATTGTGCTGATCAAACTGGGCATTCTGCCGTTTTTCCCAGAGATCATCAGAACTATTCCATTGAGTCCCGTTATCATTGAGCATATCGAAATCATTATCAGAATGCAGATAATCCGCAGCAATCAGATAATCCCATTTTGAAGGCTTGTGGCTGACAAACGCGGAGAATTTTCGGGTATCGTAAGACCCGAATCCGGCAGATGCGCCGGTCTGACACACCCCCTGCCCCCTCTCAAGAGGGGAATGTCTCAGGGTTCTGATATTGACCGCGCCGCCCAGCGATGCCTTTCCGAAATTGAACGGCGTGGTTCCGCGATAAATCTCAATGGCTTCGACATCCGAAAGTGAAATATTGCTCAGATCAACGCCGCCGCCCGAAGCATCATTGAGCGGAATGCCGTCCATAAAAATCATCACCTGATCTGCGGAAGCTCCGCGCAAAGACATGGTTGAGAAACTGCCCAGCCCGCCGGACTGACGTACCTGAACACCGGCTTCTTTTTCAACCGCTTCGGACAGGCTTTCCATTCTGCCTTCGTAGCTTTCCCGCTGAATCACTGAAGAAAACACCGGTATTTCTTCCTGATTCACATCGCCGGTACGAACAATCTTATCCGGTTTCTGGGCAGTTACGACAATCGTATCCAAAGTTGTCGGTTTATCAGATTCTGCAAAGCCGACTGATCCTGAAACGCAGAAAGCAGCGCACAAAAACAATACTTGAGATTTCAATCTGATATTCACAATTATCCTGATTTTATTTGAAATGGGCATAAACCTGTTTCAGATGCTCTATCCAGATTGCAACGATGTTGTCGTATTCCGCAAGCCCTTTCAGAACCGGCACACAACTAATCCCTTCTTTGCCGAGAATGCTTTTCCACGAATCTTTGTCATCGCCTGTCATGTCGTTTCTGGCATGATCTCCGGCAACAGACATAAACGGTATCAGATATGCCTTTTTGATGCCTTTTTTCGTCAGCATGGTTTTGATATCGTCAATGGTGGGGCTTCCTTCTACTGTGCCTAAAAAAATATTGGGGTCTTTCTGTTGAAGGTGATACAGCATGGCTGCATAAAACGCATTGGCAGGATGCGGCGTGCCATGCCCCATCAGAACAACAGCTTCATCCTTTTTTCTTTCTTTCGGAATATTGGCAATCACCGCATCTGTTGCCTTTTTCATGTCATCTTCAGTTCCCAGCAGCGGATACCCAACGATAATCTTTTCAATTCCTTCGGACATTCCGGCAAAAGCCTTGGCATTCTGATACATGCCGTGAAACTCTTCGCCGCCGATGATGTGGAAAGACTGCACCGCTACATGGGTAAATCCCTCATCCATCATTTTGGCAAGCGCGATTTCAACCGAATCCAGCTGCTTACCTTCTTTGGCAAGCTTATGCCGAATGACATGGGAAGTGTAAGCCCAGCGCAACGGCACATCGGGAAATTCGGCTTTGACTTTTTTTTCGATATTGGCAAACGCCGCCTGAGCTTCCGGTACACTGGTTCCGAAACTTACCAGCAAAATTCCTTTTTTCACGGGTTTCTTTTTAGCATGATCCGATGCCATTGCCGAAAACGACAGGATCAGACATACGGCAAGCACACACATACTGATTTTTTTAAACATTGTTCTTCCTCCGTCCATGTTGAAAGTTATGCTATGTAAAACGCGCCGGGTATTGACAAGCCCATCCCGGAGCTGCGCTCTTTGCAGATACCGCATACCCGGCACGTATCACGCTGATTTGGGCATCCGAAAAAGGGAACAACTCCTGCCAGGGATTTCCCTTCCCCGGATACCCGATGTGTCCTTCTGACCGGTATTCAGAGAACGACAAAAACAAAAGACAAGGGCTTAAAAACAAAAATCCCCGGACCGAAATAAATCGATCCGGGGATATCCCAATTTTATCCCAAAATCACACGCAGCAACTCCTGTCCACGGAAGTTACCTATTTTCTTATGAAGTTCAGGCAGGTCTTCTGACTTTCGGTTCATCCTACTGACCGCGCCTTCCCAACAGATACAATGCAAAGTGCAAAGTTTAAAGTGCAAAATTAACTTTGCATTTTGCACTTTCTCCATCAGTGGCTTACAGCGGCTTTTGTCCCCGATTACAGCGGCGGGCCCGTCCCCGATTTTCACGGGGTTCCCTATTAAGCGATAAAACACCTGAACAAATTTCGGGTATCTTAAAACATGCTTCTGATGAAAGTCAAGGAAAATATTCTGTGCATTGTTTTCTTTCCGCCATGCCCCTGCGGTTTTCAGGCGTTTCCGAATAATATACCGAGAGAGCTTCTTTCAATCTCACCTGATCCGACAGGCAGATCGTTTTCCGCGGCTTCTTTATCGGTTCGTAATATACCGGATACAGCGTCTTACAGGAGCATTTTTATGGTTCTTTGGTATTTTGCGGGGTAGTAAAAAACAAATCCGAAGGATTGATATTATTATAGAAAAAGCATCTGATACAGTTTTTCTACCCCGCAAAATACCAAAGAACCGTTTTGTCGCAATAAGATGTTGTGATTCTTCTGTTATTCACATTTCATTCGGTTATTCCCTTTATATTTTTTTGCTCTGAATCCCTGATATTTTTATATCAATCCCGGCATAGTCAGACATTTCCACTATCCGATTCTGAAAAAAGCCTCATCAAATTCCGGCTTGTTTTTATAGCGATCCATCAGCGCACCGGGCAGTTTTTCAATATTTTCAAATAGCGACGGGTTCAATTCAATACCTGCCTGATGAAATGCGGACACAATATCTTCGGGATTAGGCGGACAGCCCTTAATCGCAATCATTTCGCGGATATCCGGATGGTTTTTATTTGCCTGATACATGCACTTGCCTAATAAAATCGTCTTTTTCATGCCGGGAGTCGGTATCATTGTTTTGCCGCTCAGAACTTCCACATCATCCCAGGGCTTTTTCTTCCACGCATAAGCAAGCGCGGTCAGAATCACGCCGTTAATGCCTGAACAATAGGTGCATAAACTTAAATCATATTTGCGATATGACAGCCCTTTGATGCCAAGCCGTTCCATCGGCAGTGGCAGTGTTTGGGACTCATTGTAGGGAAAACTGTATTCATGCCGTGATGATACAGCATCAAGCGATTCTCCGATAATGTCCACATCAGACAAATCCAAAGGACGGCACCGGAAATCTGCCGCATGAACCAGATGCGGAATTTCAGCAGGTTCATAACCCAGCACTTTTGCGCCGACAAAATCTGCCGACAAAATATCATTGGATGCAATCAGGATATTGCTTCGCCGGAGTTTTCCGTCAAAACTTGGACCCCGCTCATTGCTGTAAATACCGTCAATCAGCGTGAATACCGGCGGCATTTTATCCGCGAGCTTTGAGATCATAAAATTCAAATCTTTGTTCGGATCAGGACTGTGGCATTTTTTTCTGGACGGAATGTCAATCGTGCCTTTGAGATTCTTGATGCCAAGACTGATAACGGTTTGGGCATGGGTTTTCAATACCGGCAGGTCAACAACAAGGTCGCTGTGCAGAATATCCGCATTGAATGAAAGCTCAACGCTATCGCCCAAATCTGTTTTTTCAAATCTGCCGTCAAAGATATTGAGCAGTTTGACGCCATATCGTTTTTTCAGCGTGTTGTAGCCTAAAGATTCAAAGGCATGAGCTATTGTGTCTTTATCTTTTGGGTTAAACAGCACCGTTCCTTCGCCAATCGTAATATCGTCAATGCCCCGCTCTTTGAGCAGCATGACCATATCTTCCACCACGCGGGAGGTGGTAATTACGCCCCATTTCGGAAAATTCACTTCTTTTGTCCAAAACACAATGTTGGGCTTGATAAATACTTTGGCGTTAAATGGCAGATTTTTCAGCCCGCCGGAAAGCTCAACGGCTTTTTTCACGGATTCATAGGGCGTTTCATAACGGACAATTGCAACTTTATTCATGTTGGTTCTCTTTTCTGAATTTTTCGGTTCCCGACAACATCGAAAGCTATAATTTCTTCCATTCAGAGTACTATATTTCAAACCGTAGCTTCATTCAAGAAAAACATTATCAGAAATAAAAGCAATCTAACCCCCCAGCCCCCTTCCCTGAAAGGGAAGGGGGGGAGAGGTTGTTATTTCACCGTTTTCGCATTCAGAACCGTCATAATGTCTGCCACTGTGATACACCCGTCATCATTCACATCAAAAAACGCATCATATTTCTGCTGACCTCTGCATGAATTCCAATGCCTGACCAGCATGGACACATCCGCGTCATCTGTTACGCCATCGCCGTTGAAATCATAACCTGTTGCGCTATTCATCGGCGCAACGGTCGGAGGCTGTGTATCAGATACCGATATATTTGTCGTGAGAATCTGATGCGGCGCAATATCAAGGCTGATCTGATCTGATGAAATCTCTGCTTTGCCCTGATAGGTCTTAACTGTCAGCGTACTGTGAGCCGTTGCCGCGCCCTGAACTGCCACGCGGTAACTGCCGGTATTCAGATTCGGCAGAGTGATGCTCTGAGTTCCGTCAGCTTTGAGTTCAAAATTTGCGCCTGCAACATATCCGCCGTCCTTGCCGATCACTTTTCCGGTCGGATCATAGACCAGCAGGGTGTCCGCAGTATTTAGCGTTACGGTCATGCTGATCGTATCTTCGGTCGGAGCCGGAGCTTCGATATGCGCCATAATTGCCGATCCGAGTTCCGAAGTTCTCCAGTCAGTTCCGTCCCGTTTCTGACGGGCTGAGATTTTGACGCGCTGAGATTCAAGCTGATCCATTGTCGGAA
>DYRC01000222.1:1355-6870 GCA_020718925.1 Desulfonema limicola | reverse complement strand
ATTACTGAGGTGAAAAACATGACGCGCTTATTTCGTTTTATTCTTATTTTGCTGATGCCGATGATAATCATGTCCTGTGGCGGAGCTAAAATCAGGCTGTTCACAGATGCTTCTGATCCGCTGAAAGAATTTACCCTTGAAGGCAGCGGCGCGGATAAAATTCTGCTGATTTCCGTCAACGGAATGATTTCAGATGCTTCTAAAAAAAGCTTTATCCGACCAAAACCGAGCGTGGTTCAGCAGATTGTCGCTCAATTGAAAAAAGCCGAAAAAGATAAGCAGATCAAGGCGGTGTTGTTCAAAATCAATTCTCCCGGCGGCACCATTACGGCAAGCGATATTCTCTACCATGAAATTTCGGATTTCAAAGAGCGCACTAAGGCAAAACTTATTGTTTCCATGATGGATATTGCCACTTCCGGCGCGTATTACATTTCATTGCCCGCAGACAGGATTATGGCGCATCCGACCACTGTAACCGGGTCTATCGGCGTGATTTTTTTGCAGCCCAAAGTAAAAGGGCTGATGGATAAAATCGGTTTCGGCGTGGAAGTCAAAAAAACCGGCAGGAATAAAGATATGGGATCGCCTTTCCGGGAAGGCACTCAGGAAGAGCAGCAGCTTCTTCAGAACATGGCAGATGATTTCGGAAGACGATTTATCAGCCTTGTTCAGACACATCGGAAATCGGATCAGCAGGTATTGGCTGAGATTTCCACTGCCCGCGTATTTTTAGCGGATGACGCTCTGAAATTAGGGCTTGTGGATAAGATCGGCTATCTGAGTGATGCGGTGAAAGAGGCAAAAAAGCTGGCAGGGCTTGAAGATGCAAAGCTTGTAACCTATCGGCGGACTGAATTTCCTGAAGATAATGTTTATAATACCGCAGGTATTGAGGCTGACGAGCCGAATACATCGCCAATCCATATCGAAATACCGGAAAGCCTTTACCCGAATGCCGGATTTTATTATCTGTGGGCTGCTACTATCGGCGATTAAGGCTTATCCGCAGCCAGCGCGGCAATTTCAACATCGCTTAATGCGCGGTTGAAGATGAGAACATCGTCAATCATGCCGTCAAAGGGGAAATTTTTTACAGTTGCATCAAAATCTTCATTCAATTGAGAGCCGATATTGAGTCCGCCGTTTGTTCCTGCGGCACCGATAGTGTTGACTGCGGTATTATCCAAAACGCCATTCACATAAAGTTTCAATAAAGACGCATCCCATGTTGCAGCAACATGATACCACTTGACGGGAGCAAACACAGTTAGAGAATCTGTTTCTGTTTTTCCCACATTGACGATAGTAAATTTCATGCGCTTTGATCCGTCTGTTACCGGGCAGTCAGCAGCACCATTTTTGCAGAATTTCAAGCTGTATGCTTCATCCGTGAAATCCTTTTTATCGCCTTTATGAATAATTCCGGCATAATCTTTAAAAGTATTGATATAAATCCAAGCCGAAAGCGTTCCTTCAGTCGTCAAATCCAAAGGGGAAACAGGAGCATCAGGCACATGAATATAATCCCCGGTTCCGTTAAACAGATATGCTCTGTTTGAACATCCGAAACGATCATCTGTCAGAATCGGTGTTATCGGCGTACCATTCAGATTATTTCCGCTTTGATCATTGGCGTCTCCGCTGAACGGATAATACGCCACAGCATCAAAGGTAGGTGTAAATTCAGCGTTTATTAATGCTCTGTCATAAATTCTCACTTCGTCAATAAGACCTGTGAATGGTAAATACAAAACTCCGTTATTATTTTCGCCGCCGATAAACAGCTTCTTCACGACTGTGGGTAAAGCGGCAAAACCGCCGGAAGCTGCATAATCATAAGATGATTGCTGGTTACATCTGTTGACATACAAATCCACCTTATTGTCTGTTGACGTTACGGTATAAACCAGCGTAACCTTTTGCCACTGATTCAACACCGCATCTATAAGGGTTTGATTATCTTTATTGCCATAAGCCCAATACCATTTGCCGCCTTTGATTCCGACAGAAAAGCGGGATATTCCGTCATTAACTCCTAAAACCATCTGATCGGCTGAAATTTGCGGCTTTGCCCAGAACGATATTGAAAACGGCTTTCCATTTCCGATCTCATTAGCGGGTTTGAATGGCGTATCTATCCACCCTGCCAAGCCTGCGCCGTTAAAAAATTGCAGCGCATCTCCGATTCTGCCCGGTGTAACCGGTGTTATGCCAGTGCCAGTTACGTTCAGAGTTCCATTATTTGAACCGCAAGAATCTTCGCCCCGGTTTAATGAATTATCAAACGTCCAGCACGGCATTCCGTTTTTCTTTTGTCCGCTGATGCTTCTGACGGATTCTAAAGCAGTGTCTTTGTAAAACGTGCTGGTTGATATGACAAAATCGGTTGAATTAATTGTAAGTTGAAATTCATCGCCATTGGAAAGACGATATGTTTTGCCGGTTGCCCCCGAACCGTCGGCAGTTGAAAAATCCGCATATCGCTTACCCGATTCTGCAAGGTAATATGCCCGGTTGTTTGTATTGGCGGTCATCTGGGTATAAGAGGACGCGGTTCGCATAGATAACATTGCAATACCCAGCGCAGACATGACGACAATGCTTACAATTAAGATAATAAGTGCGCTTCCGTGTTGTCGAAGATAATGCTTCATTTTTCGTCCTCCTGTCCCTGAAATATGAGAGGTAAATTTTTTTAGAAGTATAACATAGTTTTAAAAACTTCGCTATATGAAACATGTTGACATCGGATAATCACCATGATATGGTACACAACATCACTCCTAATGGTGGGGGGTGTTTCCTTTTTTTGTGTTTGAATCGGGATTGAAAGCCCTTATCCTGCAAAGGATAGGGGTTTTCTCTTTCAACAGCAGGCATGATATTTGTGTTATGAAAAACCGATTGGAAAATATCCGAAATGCGATCCGTGAAGCTGCAATCAGTTGCGGCAGAAACCCGGCAGACATCCGGCTGGCGGCTGTCAGTAAGAACTTTCCGGCAGATGCTGTGCGCCCGGCAATTGAAAGCGGCGTTGATATTCTGGGCGAAAGCTATATTCAGGAAGCCAGAGAAAAGATTGCCCTTTTGTCATCGTATCCGGTATCATGGCATTTCATCGGTCATCTTCAGAGCAACAAAGCAAAATATGCTGTAAAACTCTTCGATCTGATTCACACCGTGGACAGTGTCAGGCTGGCTGAGGAACTCAGTCGTCAGGCAGCCAGAATCAGCAAAATTCAGCGCATCCTTATTCAAATCAATCTTGGCAATGAAGACAGCAAATCCGGCATATCAGTTGATAATGCTGAAAAATTAGCGCGGGAAATCAGCCGGTTTGAGCATTTATCCGTAAGAGGACTGATGAGCATACCGCCATTTTCTGACGAGCCTGAACAAATTCGTCCACACTTTAAATTGCTTGGGGAATTGCGTGATAAAATAAAGGCTTGTGCTATTCCGAATATTTTTATGGATGAACTTTCAATGGGCATGAGCGGCGATTTCAGAGTTGCTATTGAAGAAGGTGCTACGCTGGTTCGTATCGGCACAGCGATTTTCGGGGAAAGAGCTTATAAGACCTAACGCATAGGTATCTTTAAGTACTCATTCATAAAATTTTATGTATAATGACAAGTCAGAGATTATGTGTTATAATTATGTTTATGATTCGGAATCAGTCCGGAATCGGAAAGGAGCGGAGCGGAGAAAAAATGAACATACCTCACAGATTTGTTTCCGAGTTAAGCGGAGATGAGATAACAACCCTGAATGAAATGGTAAAAAATCACGATTCCTGCCATGTCCGCAGGCGTGCCCATGCTGTTCTGCTGAGTTCCGAAAAATTCGGCATCAACGTTATCGCTTCAATGTGCGGAGCCGTCCGTGATTCCGTGTCTTCATGGCTGAAATCATGGGAAACAGAAGGTATCAGGGGACTGTATGATCTTCCGCGCAGCGGAGCGCCTCCGAAACTGACAGAGCCTGATATTGAAATTATCGGAAAATTCATAAAAGAATATCCGAATTCTCCGAAAATAATTTTGGCAGAAAGTATTGAAAAAACAGGTAAAAAATTCAGTATGTCTTCATTGAAACGCATTGTGGGAAAACTGAATATGCGCCGGAAGAGAGTCAGGAAAACAGTTGATTAAATTCGGAACATAAAACAAAAAAACTTATGGTCGAGTACTTATTAAGATTAAGCCGGATGAAGCTCGGCAGCACCTTATCTGTTTCTATTTCCTTTTTCAGCGCCGGTTTTTATCAGGAATCCGAACAAGGAATGCACATAGATTTTCCATCCTGCCCTTGCCGAAGTTTATCTGCCATCGTCAGTTCACCGCATTTGGCGCAAGGCTCGGATGGCGAAATCCGGGCATACGGCGGCATAGACGCCGAAATTTCTTCGGTAGAAAAAATCTCTTCAAACGGACGTGAAAGCAATGATTTGGATTTCAGAACTTTATCCTGCTGATCGTTACGGCATGAGATTTTTCGGGAAAACCGGAATCCTCTGCCGGACGCACGGTCTAAAATCGTATAGACATTTTTCCCGTAATCTTTTAAGAGCAGATTGCCTTTACCGGCAGTTGTGCCTAACAAGACCTGAAGCGCATCAACGGCGCAGGAATCATTTTCAGGCATGGCAACGATTTCTTCGTCTTCAGAGCGTCTGATGTCTAAAAGACGGATGGCTTCTTTGGCAACAAGATAGCCGTAGGTCAATCCCGGACACAGATGCCCATGAAATTTAATACATTTTTCAAGGTCTTGCGGCACATTGAGTTCTGAATTTTCTATCATAAAAGGCTCCTTATGGGTAATGAATTATCCGCATGTTGGGTGATTTTTTCGTTTTCGTTTCTTGTGGCTCTGAGCGGGGCAATGTCTCCGGGTCCCCTGCTCACCTATACTATTATCAAATCTGCCAGCACAAAGCAACGAGGATATCTGACAGGTTTATGGGTGATCATCGGTCATGCGCTGCTTGAATCGGTGATTATCATCTTTCTGCTCTTGGGATTTTCCTTTATTCTCAAGCATCAGATGGTGGTGCGGGGCATCGGAATTGTCGGCGGAATAATTCTGATATTTTTCGGCATATCGGTTATCCGCGATGTGATGCTGAAAAAAATATCTGCTGATTTTGCTGCGGTTTCTCAAAATTCATCTTCGGGCAGAGGACTTGACAATCCTGTTTTCGGCGGCATCATGGTGTCGCTGTCCAATCCGTATTGGTGGGTATGGTGGGCAACCATCGGCATTGCGTTTATGATTCAATTTGACATCTCGTTTGCCTCATGGACAAAGCTGCTGGCATTTTTTCTGGGGCATGAAGCCGGCGATCTGGCGTGGTATCTGCTGGTTTCAACCCTTTCATTTTTCGGACTGAGAAAACTCAATCCCAAAGTCTATTCCGGCATTCTGCTGGGCTGCGGCGTTTTTATGGCAGTATTCGGGCTTTATCTGGGCATATCTCCGTTTTTTCAGAAATTGTGAGACCATTCAA
>DYRC01000222.1:0-1255 GCA_020718925.1 Desulfonema limicola | reverse complement strand
CGCTGAACAACATGACCTAATTCCCTTATCGCTGTAACGCCGATATTTTTGCCTGATTTGACCGAAAAGATAATCTGGCGGAAATCCTCGCCGCTTTCCTGAATAAACGCAATGCCGTCAATGCCGCGATCCGCGCCTTTTTTTTCGTTAATCATTGCCCGGTTATCGGAATAGGTTAAAATTGCCCATTTCTCAAATTCTTTTCTTAACCGATCATCTTTTTTATGCGCCAAAGCCCGCGCAGATTCGATGTCTTTCGGAATGCCGTTAAGGACAATATTATTGAGAATTTCCGCGCCGAAACTCTGCTCCAGCCGCCTTAAAATCAGTCCGATACTCTGATAGGTAATGTCAATGCCGATCCATCTCCGGTTCAATTTCTGTGCAACAGCTACGCTTGTGCCGCAGCCGCAGTAAGCATCCAGCACCATATCGTCCTCGTTGCTGCTTGCTTTGATGATGCGCTCAAGCAGGGCTTCGGGCTTTTGGGTGGGATAACCGAGACGCTCTTTTCCGGTAGGCGAAATAATACTGATTTCCCAAACATCTCTCATCGGTGCGCCCGGTGACGCCTCGCCGGTTTTTTCACCGCGAATGCGCTTTCCGGTATGCGGATCAAAAACATTCAATATCCTTTTGCCTTTATCTGCTTTGAGCGTTGTGGGCGCAAGTTCTTCATATTGCTGATTCCAAATGACTTTCTCACTTTTAGCATATCGCAGAATAATATCGTGCATTTTCTGAAAATTCTTTTGTTTTGCGGGCCACCGGCGATAACTCCAGATAATTTCATTTCTGAACTCTCCGCCCCTGCTGCAAAAACACGCATCCAAAACCAATTTCAGATAATGGCTGCATGTCGGATCACAGTGCAGATACAGACTGCCCGTCGGCTTCAATACGCGCCAAATCTGAGCAATTCTCTGCGTCATGCTGACCAGATACGCCAATAAGCTGCCCCTGCCTAAAACTTTGGACAATCCTATCATCAACTCAATGATTTGTTTCGTCAGCAGCTTGTCAGAATTTTGAATGATAGCATCGAATCCATCGTTGGCTCTGTCATCCCAACTCCATGTATCCACAAACGCCTGAGCTTTATCTTCTTTGCCGATATTGTTATAAATCTGATTGTATGTCCGCTTGGAATTAAACGGCGGATCAATATAGCAAAGTTCCACGGTTTCATCTGCTATATATTTTTTCAAAACATCCGAATTGTCGCCGTAATACAGATGATTCATTATATTTTTCC
>DYRC01000221.1 GCA_020718925.1 Desulfonema limicola | reverse complement strand
TGTTGGTTTGTCTGACCCGCTCATCAGAGGGTTTCCACAACAATTTCGACATTCTGAACTCCTTTGTAATAAATTGATTTCAATATCTTTGAATTTCATCAGCTTTTTACTGTTTTTCCGGCATCAGCTGCGGAACGTCTGCGAGCCTCGACTATCGCGCAAAATTCCGTCTGACTTTTTTTGAATAATTTCTGAATCTCATCTGAGTAGCCGAAAATTGACCAGGGCGCCTTTCCCGCAAGATATTCCAGAACAGAATTGACCATCGGCTCTTTCCCTCTTATGGTTGCAGAACCGCCATAGCAAATAAGAACTGCGCTATATGTTTTGCCCACAGGAATGAAGTTGATACTTTGTTTGGTGATACTCTTATATGCCCACAGCAGATCGGCTATTCGGAATACATCGAAATTAAAGAAAGTTTTTCCGATAATATAGCGATCTGTCAGCGTGTAATCTCCTGCGCGAAGGAAAACTTTTGAGCTGTATTCGTTTTCGATTTCCATCGGTATGCATATCGGATCGCCCCATGATGCAACGCGCTGTGCCACCGGATGCGTTTGGGGATTTTTCAAGTATCTCCAAGCCGGTATTCCATACCACAGAAGAATCATAAGAACAACGATTCCGATGCCGCCAAATATATATCCGGGAGTTTTGAATGAAGCGGTATCAAGATAATATGGATAAAAGTTATCCCAATATTTTTTAACATTCGGCATCTGAAAAAAATTCATCTCAATGCCTTTGGTCAACGGGGCAAGTTCGCCTTCAAAAACCTTTGAACCCGCAGATCGTGTTTTAACAAGCAGAAATCTTTCTCCTACTTCCAGAGCAATATAGCTTGCAGATACAGACCGGCTCACTTCTCTGCCGCCCTTCTTTTCAACGCGGAACTCCTGAAGCCCTGTGTCAACGGTCTTGGTTCCGTATATTCGCACATAATACTGAGGGGAAAGCTCCGGCGCAATGACCTGTCTGAGTTCTGACGCTGACATAGTATAAGGTCCGTTCATAAAGTTGGTGATATATCGGGTGTTTGCGCTTGCAAAAAGCAGCATTGCCATCAATATGGCAGCGCAGACAGCTATCCGACGACAAATACTTTGACATATCTTAGTAATCCAAGTCTCCATGATGATCGTCTCCTAATCCGATTTACCAGTTGCTTGTCAGTCATACAACATGATATATTTTTCAAATATTAAGCCTGATTTTCGGATAATAACATTTTGAAATTTTCAAGGCAAGAAATGAATCAGAATCAGGATGAAAGGAGTCAATTGTGCTTATCTTATTATTCACTTACATAAGTGTTGGAATTGTTGCCGGAATCCTTGCGGGGCTGCTCGGTATCGGCGGGGGGCTGGTGATTGTTCCCATGCTTGTTTTCTGTATGGCGCGGGAAGGCATTCCGGATCAGTTTATCATGCACCTTGCATTGGGAACATCTATGGCAAGCATTATTTTTACATCCGTGTCAAGTTTCCGGGCGCATCACAAACGGGGTGCAGTTCATTGGGATATTGTGCGCCGCATCACGCCGGGAATATTGCTGGGAACATTTCTCGGTTCATGCGTGGCAGCCCGGATGTCAACCAATTTTCTGAAAGTTTTTTTTGTTATTTTCTTGTATTATGTGGCATATCAGATGCTATCCGGCAGCAAACCCGAACCTTCAAGGAATTTTCCGGGAACAGCAGGCATGTTCGGCGTGGGCAATGTTATCGGCGTGGTATCAAGTCTGGTAGGCATCGGCGGCGGAACCTTGTCTGTGCCGTTTATGATGTGGTGCAACCTTGCAGTGCATGAGGCAATCGGCACATCTGCTGCTATCGGATTTCCCATTGCGATTGCAGGAACTGCCGGCTACATCTATAACGGACTGCATGTTGCCGGACTGCCGCAGTATTCTTTGGGATATGCGTATCTTCCGGCATTGGCAGGCATTGTATTTGCCAGTGTCATCACCGCGCCTTTGGGCGTCCGTCTGGCGCATAGCCTGCCGGTTCCTCAGCTTAAACGTGTGTTTGCGTTTTTGCTGCTTGCGGTGGCAACTAAAATGTTATTCAGCCTGATCTTTAAACCCACCTAACCCCCCGGCCCCCTTCCCTGAAAGGGAAGGGGGAGACATCATCAGTACTCCCCCCTCTCCTTCGGGGAGGGGTTAACTCTCGCGTTTGAAATGGGTCAGCGGCGGTTTTCCGATAGGAAACACATTGAATCCCATATCAAACAGCGTCTGATGATTCAGAATATTTCTGCCATCAAAGATGAACGCGGGCTTGACCATTGAGTGATATATTTTTTGATAATCCAATTCTTTATACAGCTTCCATTCGGTCATAACGGCAATCGCATCACAGCCTGATGCGGCAGTATACGGATCAGCGACATATTCAATGTCTCCCACAACGCCCTTCAAATCTGTTTTGGCATTGTCCAATGCTTTGGGATCGGTAATCATCAGATGCGCCCGCTCCTCACACAGCCGTTTTGCAATGAATATCGCCGGGCTTTCGCGGGTGTCTCCGGTATCTGCTTTGAACGCAAATCCGAATAAACAGATTTTTTTCCCGGCAAGCGTGTTGAACATCGCCTGAAGCATGTTCATCACAAACCGCTCTTTCTGGTATTCGTTGATTTTAACCACGCCTTCCCAGTAATCCGCCACTTCGCTTAACCCGTAAAAGCGGCACAGATAGACCATGTTCAGAATGTCTTTTTTAAAGCATGAGCCGCCGAAGCCCACGCTGGCATTTAAAAATTTGCTGCCCACCCGCGAATCCATGCCGACTGCGCGGGAAACTTCGCTGACATTGGCTTCGGCTCTTTCGCACAAGGCTGAAATCGCGTTAATCGAAGATACCCGCTGCGCCAGGAAAGCATTGGAGACCAGCTTGGATAACTCGCTGCTCCACGTGTTGGTGGTGATAATCTTTTCTTTCGGCACCCAGTTGGCATATACCGCGACCAATTCTGCCCGCGCTTTCAAGCCGGATTCGGTTTCCCTTGAGCCAATCAGCACCCGATCCGGATTTTCCAAATCTCTGATGGCGGTTCCTTCGGCTAAAAATTCAGGATTGGATAGAACTTCAAACGGCACCTTGCTGTCTGAGGTAAGAATCCGCTCCATTGCCAAAGCAGTTTTGACCGGCAGTGTGCTTTTTTCCACAATGATTTTCGGAGAATCCGAATTTTCACGGATTTGGCGGGCGGTTTTTTCCCAGTATTGCAGATCCGCCGCCATACCTGCGCCCGCGCCGAATGTTTTGGTGGGCGTGTTCACGCTGACAAAGATAATATCTGCTTCCTGAATGCCTTTTTCAACGTCTGTATTGAAAAAAAGATTTCTTCCCCGCGCGGTTTTAACCACGTCGTCTAATCCCGGTTCATAAATCGGAAGCAGATCGGAATTCCATTCGGCAATGCGCCGGGGATTGATGTCAACCACAGTTACTTTATATTGCGGGCATTTAAGCGCGATCATCGCCATTGTGGGTCCGCCCACATAGCCCGCGCCGATACACAGAATGTGTTTTTGAAAAGCCATTATATTTTTACCGCTCCTTGGGTGTTACGTTCAGTGGATTGTCTTGTTTAGGAATGATTTTGATGATATATTCGTTTTTGCCGATCATGCCGAGTTCCTGTCTTGTAGAATATTCTACAAAATGAATATCATGCTTTAAGCGATATACTGCCCGATACAGAGAAAGGTTTTCCTGAAATAACGCCGCATTTTTTTCTTTAAGATCGTCTCTGCCTTTTTTCATCAGGCTCAGATCCGCAAGCCCTTTTTCCCCGAAAACCGTGAAGAGCAGCAGGGAAAACATTGCCAAAATGACCAAAGATACGATAATATTTTGTTTTGAACCTATCATACTTCCGCCTTTCCCGGTTTTTAAATCAATCTGAGCGATTATACTATGATCTTATGTCTGTCGTCAATCAATACTGACAATTAATACGTTAAATCTATCGTATACCATTCGGTTTCAAATTTCCACAGCGACACAAAAAATAAAAGATAATGAAGATAAAACGGCAGAGTAATATCGCTCAGTTCCGCTTTGGCTCTGATTTGATACCGCAAGCCTTTCTCAAGCTTGTTCAATGCCACAAGGCGGATATTATCCACCTCGCTCATAAGTTTCTTTGCTTCGCCGAAAGACTTGGTGACTATCGGCTTATCATCTTCCCATGATCGCCTGATGGTAAATTCTTTTTTCATATTGTTATATTTGACCGTATGGCTGATTTTGAAGTCCGCAATCTCTTCGTTCATCCACGCGCCTCTCACCCTTTCCATCGTAACGAGAAAAGAAAAGGTGGTCGGAACGCCGCTGAATACCACGCGCCGCATCTTTTCCGTGAACGCGCCTTCTACCTTGAGATAAATCAGCAGATCATCGTGCGAATTGCTGACGATAATATCCGACAATCTTGCTTCCTGAGCAAGCGCCGAACCCTGCCAAAAAAACAAGGTAACGACAAGAAAGGCGGCAATCTGGCGTTTCATGCGCTTCAAACAGCGATTGCCTGCTGCTGCCGATATTCAGTCATATTGCTGATGTCATGGATAGTCAGCGTTTCCCAGCAGTCTTTGCGAATAAAAAATTCTTTTAAAAACGCATGATTAAACGCATGACCTGATTTATTGACAACAACATGCCCCATGATCGGCATTCCGAGCAGCGAAAAATCGCCGATACAGTCCAAAATTTTATGCCGCACAAACTCGTCTTTGTACCGCAGCCCGCCCGGATTGAGAATCTGATCTTTTCCGACCACCACCGCATTATCAAGAGATCCGCCCCTTGCCAAACCGAATCGTTTCATATATTCCACTTCATGCAGAAATCCGAAAGTTCTGGCGCCGGCAATGTCGCTCTCGAACGCTTCGTCAGATAAAACGATTGAATAGGATTGGGTATTGATCAGGGGATGGTTGAATGCAATGGTACAGGTAATTTTAAACACCGGAAAAGGATAAACGCATACGGATTTATCGCCCTCTGTGAGTTCTATCGGCGATTTGATGACAAAAAAGCATTTGGGACCGGTCTGCCTGATAATGCCTGCGGAGCGTATCAGTCCGGTGAAGGGCGCCGCGCTGCCGTCCATAATCGGCACTTCGTAATTATTCAACTCAATCATGGCGTTATTTACGGAAAGCCCGGCAAGACACGCCATCAGATGCTCAATCGTGGAAACAATCACGCCGTTTTCGCCGATAACTGTGGCAAGGCTGGTGTCTATGACATTGTTGAAATGGGCAAGTACCGATGGGCGATTCGGAAGGTCGGTTCGGATAAAACGGATGCCGTAATTGAGCGGTGCCGGCTTTATGGTCATTTTAACCGTTTTCCCTGAATGAACCCCTAATCCTGAACAGGAAACCGCGCTGGCAAGCGTTCTTTGCGTCAGATGTATATTCATGGTTTTTATCTTTCATCCTGATAAAATTTATGTTTCAGACACATTCATATCTGATGTGAACTATTTTATCCTATTTCATAGCCTTTTGGCAACAGCTAAGATAAATCTTGACATTTTTCGCCGAATAAGAAAAGGATATGCAGATTGAAGTTTGTTAATTCTGAACAGAAACGAGATATGATGAACTCGGAACAGATTATGATTTTAGGCGTCGGATGCAGCCTGTTGCGCGATGAAGGTTTCGGCGTCCATGTTGTGGAAAAATTAATGGCAGAGTATGATTTCCCGGAAAATGTGTCTGTGATAGACGGCGGTGTTTTAGGGATCAATCTTCTGGGAGCTATCAGCGAAGCAGATCATCTGATCGTGATAGATGTGATCAGAAACAACGGAAAACCCGGTGATTTGTATCGTCTGTCAGGCGATGAGATTCCCGCCCGGATCCGGGCAAAAAATTCGCTGCATCAGATTGATTTTCTTGAAGCATTGACCTTATGTCAGGTCTTTGATAAAGTTCCCCAAACCGTTATTATCGGCGTTGAGCCGGAAGATATTACCACATACAGCATTGAGATGACCCCGACCATTGCCGAAAAAATGGATGCCGTGATGGATATGGCGTTTGAAGAATTGAAGCGTCTGGGAGTTTCATATCGCAAAAAGGACAAAGGAGAACCCGCGCATGTGTCTTGCCATTCCGTCTAAAATTTTGAACATCGAAAATAACATTGCCCTGATTGATGTGGATGGCGTGAAACGTCAGGCAAGTCTTCTGCTTCTGGAAGATGCACAAGTCGGTGATTATGTAATTATTCACGCAGGTTTTGCCATTCAGAAAATTGACGAAGCTGCCGCAGTCGAATCATTGGAGCTTTTGCGTGAAGCTGCCGCAATGTCTGAATTTTGCAACAAGTTCTAGTGGAAAAAGTTTTTCCGGCAAATTCACCGAATTGCAATGGGCGGTTAATTTCCTGCAAATCCTGTTCTCCGGCAAGGCTTTCACAAGTCAGTCGGATAAGATAAAGCCGGCTCTTCGGAGAAAGAATATTGATTTTATTCATAATTTCCTGAATAATCAGAGGTTCTGACAGCATAAACTGACTCTCCTTTTAAGTGTTCGTTTTCAAAAATTTATTTTTTTCAGCATTATCCCCGCATGTCAAGCAGAATATTTAAAACCCTGACCTTGAAAGTTTCAAAGCCAGTTATCAATTTTAAGTTCTGATATTCTCTCAAAATGTTTTGTATTTCCTGTAATCAGCGTCAGGTTATTTGCTGTTTTACTGAGGAAATATCTGTCAGAACTTCTGCTAAGTACCTGTCCGCAATTTTTTTGATATTTTGTAGGGGCAATCCCCTGTGATTGCCCTGCTGCTGAGTGGGTAAGTGGGTAAGTGGGTAAGCACAGGGGCTTACCCCTACAATATTGCCG
>DYRC01000220.1 GCA_020718925.1 Desulfonema limicola | reverse complement strand
GGAGACAGGAGAACATCATCCGCAGTCCAAAATTCAACGGTCTTGAAATATTCCCAAAAGCTGCCTTGTTTTCCGGCGATGTATTCAGTTTGCTGACGTTTTGCAACATCTTCAATTGTCTTATAAACCGCCTGAAACGGATCGGCATAATCTGCATGAAACCGGATAACCAGCGGAATAAATCCTTTTTCACGGAACATCTGATTCAAGCCCGCATGAATCAGCGAAGTCTTGCCGATACCGGATTTTGCAAAAAGAACCGACAGCTTTTCAGACATGACCAGATGAAACAAAGCCTGTTTTTCCCGTTCTCTTCCGAAAAACAAAAGCCGGTCATATTCATTGTCTTCAAACGGACTTGAACCCGGATACCTGTAATTGAAATTATTCATAAACCCCTCCCCTTGCCCCTCCCCGAAACGGAGAGGGGAGCGTTACCCCTTCCCTCTCAGGGAGGGGGCAGGGGGGTAGGTTGTAATTGAAATTCATTTATGACCTCGCTTTTTTCCGCCGGGCATAATGCCGCCTGATAGTAGAAATCAGTTTGCCGATATTGGCTTTGTTTGTCAGATCGCTCTCCCACCAAATCTCCAATTCCTCATCCCAATCCAATTCGCAATCCTCAATTTTAACAGGAATGATGAACGGCGCATCAGGCGTGAAATAATTCTGTCTGTCAAGAGCAAGCCTGATTTCTTTATGCACATAGTCTGCGGAATGATTTTCCAAAGCCTTGGTTTTCAGTACGACAAAAAAGTCAGCTTCTTTAATCGCTTTTTCAATCCGGCGATTCCGATTTTCACCGGCATCAATACTTTTGCTCTCCATAAACGGTTTGAATCCGGCTCCGGTGAATTGATCAAACAGCCATTCCGCATGAGATTCATCAGCTTTGGCATGACAGATAAACACAGATGGAGAATCCTGTTCCTGAATGGTCGGCGCACAGGATATGCTTTTATCATATTCTGTTTTTAATTTTCTTGTAAATTCAAGTATTTTATCGTTAAAAATATGAATTTTACAGGTGTTATGATTTTTGAAAAACAGAATCGCACTTTTATATTCATGCGGATTTTCAGGCATAAATTCAAGAGCAAAGGAATGGCTTTGTTTGTTTTTGCCCCCGGCAAGAACATGAAGCAGAATCCGCAGATACCAGTGTTTGAATCCGAATCCGAGAAAGAGAAAATTTTTATCAGTGGAATTGAGTTCGCTGGTAATACTCGCAGGCAAGCCCGGAGCCTTTGATATGACGGAAACCAGAAAATCCAGCAGATCATTTTCAGTCATCACCAAAGATTCAGGATCATCCGAATGTCCGTAAAGATAAAACAGCAGCGGGTTTTGTTCTGTTCCGCTGATCGGCTCATGATCCGATCTTCTGCCTTTGAAATTATACGCTGCAATCTTCGGCGGTTTATCTTTTTCTTTCAACGCATTGGCAAACAAGTTATCGGGCGAAGCAGCAACCGCAAAATCAAAAGGAAGCGATGCAAGATTCTGATGAATTTCGCTGACCGAGTTTTGCCGTTTTCTGTAAAATCCTTCGACAAAAATCTCCAGAGCATTTCTTCCGTGTTCCATCTGATAATATTGAGAAACCTCTGTCAGATTGGACGGATTTATATCCTTTTTGTAATCCGGTCTGATTCTCTGCGCCAGTTCATACGCCAGAATTTCATTCAAGGGCTGAGATTGTCCGTTGACCTGCTCAACTGAAGCATCGGGTCCGAGCATCAGGATACATTTTTTCCGGCGTATCGAAAAAATCAGTTGCTCAAAATTTTCATCATCCAGCCTGCATTGATTCATAGAAAGCCTTTTTATAAGTCAATATCTGCAAGAATCTGCCTGCTTCCGGCGGTTTCCACCCGAATCGGAATCTCAATGTCAATCTGCTTGAAAAAGCACTCCGCACCTTCGGTTTTCGGACAGTAACAGACTTTTCCCTGAATTTTCACCTTGGCTTCTCCGACATGCACCTGAATCGGAACTTTTACGGATTCAGATGGGCTTGTGTAAATATCCTTTTTGATTTTAATAACCTCCGGATTATCGGACGTAAACCGGAGTTGAAACGGCGCGCCTTGTATGAACTTCATGTTTTTGGGCAGCCTAAGCGTAAGCACAAGCGCGTCCGCCTGAGTGGAAATTGTCTGCGGCATAAGAAGAATGCCGGATAGAAAAAGTGATATGATAAAATTCATGCTGTTTATCTATCATCAGAATCCTGTGAAGGTCAATAGATTTGTGAGCGGTTTTAATTGTCCGGATAAATTTCTTTCTTGACAAAAATTTCAGACAGAGTAATATTTCACGATTTTAGCATATCCGAACATGATTAAAGGAGGAACAGCACAATGTATGCTGTAATAAATTCAGGCGGAAAGCAATATCGGGTCGAGCAGGGCAATACCGTAAGACTTGAAAGGCTTCCCGGAGATGTGGGCAGCCCGGTGTCATTTGATCGGGTGCTGCTGTTTTCAGACGGTCAGAACGTGAAAATCGGGCAGCCGTTGGTAGAAGGCGTGATGGTCAGAGGGCGTATTGTGGAACAGGACAGATCCAAAAAGATTATCGTGTTCAAATACAAACGCCGGAAACGGTATCGCCGGAAACAAGGGCATCGCCAATATTATACGGCTGTTAAAATTGACAGCATCGAAGGTTAAGGAGCATAAACCATGGCACATAAAAAAGCTGGCGGCAGCTCAAGAAACGGCCGCGACAGTCAGGGACAACGCCGAGGCGTAAAACGCTTCAGCGGACAAAGTGTGAGAGCCGGAAATGTTCTGGTGCGTCAGGTCGGCACTAAGATTCATCCGGGCAACAACGTCGGATTAGGCAATGATTTTACCTTGTTTTCCCTGATTGACGGTGTTGTGAAATACGAGCGCAAAGGCAAAACCCGCAAACAGGTCAGCGTGTACGCCGCGTGAAATTCATTGATGAAACAACAATTTCCGTCCAATCCGGAGACGGGGGCGCGGGATGTCTGAGCTTTCGCCGGGAAAAATTTGTTCCGCGCGGCGGTCCGGATGGTGGAGACGGGGGCAAAGGCGGGGATGTGATACTGAAAGCCACTTCCCGCAAGCGCACCCTGTATCATTTCCGATTCAAGCGTCAGTTCCATGCCCGGACAGGAGGGCATGGTGAGGGAAATCAGAGGACCGGCAAAGGCGGACATGACATAGTGGTCGAAGTGCCGGTAGGAACGCTTCTCAAAGACGCTGAAACCGGAGATATTATAAAAGATTTTACACAGGATGAAGAAACTTTTATAGCGGCAAAAGGCGGCAGGGGCGGAAAAGGCAATAAGCATTTTGCCACCTCGACACATCGTACGCCCCGCTTTGCCCAGCCCGGCGAACCCGGGCAAAGTTTCACCTTTAAGATGGAATTGAAGCTGCTGGCGGATGTAGGCATTATCGGGCTTCCGAATGCGGGCAAATCCACGCTGATTTCTGCCCTGTCTTCCGCAAAGCCCAAAATTGCGGATTATCCTTTTACCACCCTGACGCCGAGTATCGGCATGGTAAATAACCCATGGGGCGAACCGTTTGCAATGGCGGATATTCCCGGCTTGATTGAGGGCGCGCATGAGGGAGCCGGGCTTGGCATCCGCTTTCTCAAGCACATTGAGCGCACCCGCATTCTGGTTCATCTGATTGACGCGTCTTCCATAGATTCGGAACATCCGCTTGCAGGATATGAAAGTATCAACCGGGAGCTTGCCCTGTATAATGAAGACTTGATCCGAAAGCCTCAGATTGTGGTGTTAAACAAGATGGATATGCCCGAATCTCAGGAAAAAGCCGTTGCGTTCATGGCGCAATTTGACGATGAGCCGCCGTTGACGATTTCCGCAATGACCGGGCAGGGGCTTGAGAAACTGATCTCGGAAATTGTCATGAATTTGGAATGATAATTTGCCGATAGCAGATATTTTATTTGATAGTATTTATATTAATATCAATGCTTTTATTGTATAAAAGTGTTGAATTATGAGATTGTTTTTGTAACTCATAGTCCATAGACTTATAGACGACAATCTGAGATTCTTGTCCGTATGGATGAGAATGATAATATACTTGAGTTTGTCGGCAGGAAAATCCGTAGCTTAAGAAAGAGTTACGGACTTTCTCAGGATGAGTTTGCTTTCAGGTGTAATCTTGACAGAACTTATATCAGCGATATCGAACTTGGAAAACGAAATATCAGCCTTATCAATATCCGGATAATTTCTGATGTGCTTCAGATTCATATCAGTCAGCTTTTTTCCGGTTTTCGGAAGTCGCCCTATCCCTGTCAATACCCGTATAAGACAAATAAAGATTTTTTTATCCGGTGTGGCTTTGAGGTGAACGCCGAAGATGTGGAATATGCCGCAATTTTTGTATCGAATCGTTTGGGAGATTTACCATTCACCCTTTATCAGCATATTGATTTAAAGACTGTCAGCAGTATAGTCGGCGCGTTTTTTTCTTTAAGTCTTGCAGAGCGGGTCGGAGCGATAGTTAATCCTATCGAAAAAGGGCATCCGGATATCATTCCTATCCGTGGAAAAAATGCTACGGAAGGAGAACTCAGAAACTTTCCCGAAGGCTTGGAAATAAAATGTACTATCGGAAATGTTGCCAAAGGCTGTAATTCAGGATCAGGGCAGCAGAGAGTAGGTTCTCTCACCGGAATAACATGGCAGGCGCATCACAGAGAAGTAAATAAATTGATGGGATTGGTGATTGATTTTGCAGGAAAAGGAACGGCAGATGAATATTTCCCTGTAATTACCGGTATTTTTTATTCAGATGATCTTGAAATGGAAGATTGGGGAGAGATAAGCGGGACGAGGGGACGCAATACCAAAGTTACAGGCATGAGATCAGCCGGGAAGGAGAAAATGGGTAAAGGATGGATTTTACTGATGGATCATCCTGATTATATTTCCAAATATCAGAAACTTCTTTCTTTTATACTAACGTGAAAATCAACGGAAAATAATGTTTTATTATTACGGAAGAAAAAAGCAGATCATCAGGCATTACCCTAAGCCGAAATATGACGTTATCATAGAGCCTTTTGCCGGATCGGCAGCGTATTCTCTGCATGAAGATAATTGGAAAAAAAAAGTTGTTTTAATTGAAAAAGATGAAGACGTTTATAAAATTTGGAGATGGCTTATAAAAAATGCAACGGATAATGAGATCAGAAAACTGCCTGATTTGAAAATCGGCGAAAAAAGTTCGGAGTTTTTGCATATTATTCACGCTGTTACAAAAATGGCGTTTCACTTTAAGACAATAAAAATAACGCCTGTCTTAGCCAGAAATTGGGAAATCAGCAAAAGAGTATTCATATCCAATCTTCATAAAGTGAAACATTGGGAAATTATCTGGGGAGATTATTCAGAATCTCCTGATGTGGAAGCAACCTGGTTTATTGATCCTCCTTATAAAGGACCTTCGGGCATGGGTTATCGTTACAGCAGTGCAAAACTGGATTATGATAATCTGGCAGATTGGACGGTCAGAAGAAGAGGAGAGGTTATTTTTTGCGAAGGAGAATGTGGTGATTATCTTCCTTTTCATCCACTTGTTGAGCAGAAAGGAATAGCTGGTAAAGTGAGCAAAGAATTCATTTTCTATCAGTCGTATGCAGGGCAAATCGAATCGGGTCAGTTGAAACTATTTTGAAAGATACGGATGTCCATAAAATAATGAGCATAAATCGCCAACGCTGTTTAGAAACAGCCAAACGCATTATCGTAAAAGTGGGAAGCAATGTGTTAACCAAGTCTGACGGCTTGAACCTCAAAATCATTGAGTCGGTCAGCCAGCAGATTTCCCAACTCACAGACAAAGGGCTGGAAGTGATTCTGGTCTCTTCCGGCGCAATGGCTGCGGGACTCAGAAAACTTGGTCTTGCCAAAAAACCCGACGGCATTCCTGAACGTCAGGCTGTTGCTGCGGTGGGACAAGCCGGTCTGATGATGGAATACGAAAAAGCATTTGAGCGATATGATAAAAAAGTGGCTCAGGTGCTGCTGACCGGTGAAGATTTATATCACCGCAAGCGGTATCTGAATGCCCGGAATACGCTTCATACGCTGCTCTTTTGGCGCATTGTGCCGATTATCAATGAAAACGATACGGTATCGGTCGAAGAAATCAAGCTGGGCGATAACGACAATCTGTCTGCCATGATTGCCCTCTTGATGAATGCGGATATACTGATTATACTTACGGATATTGAAGGGCTTTACAATAAAGACCCCCGAAGCAGCGATGATGCGGAACTGATTCCGGTTGTGTCAGCAATCGGGCGGGATATCGAACAATTTGCCAGCGATATTCCGGGCGCATTAGGAACCGGCGGAATGCTCAGTAAAATCAGGGCTGCCCGAAAAGTCAACACTGCCGGGATTCCCATGATCATTGCCAAAGGCACAAAAAAGAATATCTTGCTCAAACTTTTTGCCGGAGAAGCCCATGGGACGTTTTTTATTCCTAAGCAGGAAAAAATGGCAAACCGCAAATGCTGGATCGGATTTACCGCCAAGCCTAAAGGCGTGATCCGCATTGATGACGGCGCGGTCAAAGCGATTCTTGAAAATGGCAAAAGTCTTTTGCCGATAGGCATTATCGGCGTGGAAGGCGATTTCGGGGTGGGCGCGCCGGTGGAGTTCAAAAACGGCACAGGCGATGTGTTGGGAAAAGGCATTGTAAATTACAGTTCCGCCGATATTCGCAAGATTATGGGACTTAAAACCGGCGAGATACGGAAGCGGCTGGGGGATAAGCCGTATGACGAGGTGATTCACCGTAACAATCTGACGATTACGGGAGAGTGTATGATTGATAGCTGAGAACGCAAAAAAATATGGCTAAACATCTTGACAGTTTTTTTTTGATAGGTTATGTAAGA
>DYRC01000219.1 GCA_020718925.1 Desulfonema limicola | reverse complement strand
ATAAAAAATAACATACCATTTTCAACTCAGTTATTCAACTGCGTAACTCCTAATCTATTTTACGAATCTCATTTTCACGCACTATCCTGCAAATCCTTCCGAAATTCTTCTATCCTGATTCAGAAATAAGGAAGATAAATTCAAATCCGCCTCAGTTAAAAATTTGTTTCAAAATAATACATAATTTTAACCATGCCAATATTTTTTTGTGTGACGGATTGTTTTTCAGAGGAGGCATCAGAAATATATTGATATTTCCTGAATAATGAATTAGAATCATATTTTATGAATCAGAACATATACAGGATATTTCCTGAATCTGAGGAGATGGCTGACGTTTCATTAATAATGAATTATACTGATATTTCCTGAATCATGATTCGGAAAGAAATATTTATTCACCGATTCCCGGCAATAAATTGCCGCACTGTTACGGGTTGGTTATCCCTACAGGATAAAAAAAGTCCCGTAGGGACGACACATAATAGCCCGGAAATTCATTTCCGGGTAATATCTTACGGAGATGGTGAATCGGTTCAGACTTTAGTTAAGAAATGAGCCATAATGCTGAATCAGAAGTTCTTTCAAGTACATATTGAGACACACTGCCCATAAAAAACGCTTTGTTCGTTCCCCGTCTGCCGATAACCACCGTTCCGTAGCCACCTTTTTTTATTTCATCTATAACCATCTTGCCGACATTCATGGTGCAGGGAACTTCCTTGATCTGAATCTGTTTTTCGCTGATGCCTGCGTCCTTGAATTTTTTGTGTGCCAGCGTGTTAAAATGTGCCATGCAGGTTTTATTGCCGCTTAAAATCAATTCTTCAATGTCTTTATCGTCAGCATCAAGCTCGCAATACGCGCCGACTTTCGGAATGACATGAAAGAGGGTAATCGTAACATTGGGATTTCCGCCGAGCATAAAGCTTAAATGATCTATGGCTCTGAACGAGGTTTCGGAGCCGTCAATAGCTGCCATGATTTTCGGCGATACGACATCTCCGTCCACCACCCATACCGGAATAATGCGGGAATGTTCTAAAAGCTTGGTGGTCAGGCTCCCCATCAGAACTTCCTGCATCCTTGAAAGCCCCCGTCTGCCCACCACAATCGCATCATATCTTTTTTCCTGAGCAAATTCGATAATATCTTTGGCAGTGCCGATTTTTTTCGGCTGAGTTTTGAGTTCGATGCGTTTTGAATCAATACCCAGTTCTGTCATCAAGGCTCTGTGTCTTTCCAGCATGAGCAGCGATTTTTCCGCATTTTTCTTTTTCAGTTTTTCCAAAGCAGACTGCGCTCTCAGATTGGTTTTTGCCTCGTCTGCCAGAAAGCATGAAATATCCGGCTGAACATTGAACAAGGTGTAAGACAATTCCTTGACAAATAATGACATTTTCACAGCATAACGAACCGCATTTTTGGAATGAGCGGAATCATCAACTGCCAATAAAATTTTTTTCTCCATCACAAGACCTCCCCGTTGATATTATCTCTTTCGGGGTTATTTTATACGGATTTCATCTCATTGTCGAGTAAAAATTCTCTGTTTGTCAGGGGGGGTAATTAAATCTGTTAGGAATCCTGAATTTGATAAGAATACAGTTTAATAAAGGATGTGAAAATTGCTGACAGTTATAGACTTTCAGATTTCGGGCGCAAGAAAAAGTCATTTTGGCAAATTGAAATTTGTCGGCATTCGTATTGCAATCACCTCACCTTTGGCGGTTTCTTCATTTCCGGCAAATACCGAACACCGGACGATCATTTTTTTCGGCGTCATTTCTTTAACTTCTGCCTTCAGAATAAGTTCCGTGTCCATCGGCGTCGGTTTGAGAAAACTGACATTCAGATTGCCGGTTACGCACATGATGGGCGGCATCGTATCCATATCCCGGTTTTCAGCGCGATATGCGGCGGCAATTGCTGTGGCAATACTGTGGCAGTCAATCAGACTGGCAATCAATCCGCCATAGACAACTCCCGGAAAAGCGGTATGCTCAGGTTTAGGAGTAAAACGACACACCGCCGCATCGCCTTCCCAGACGCTTTTGATCCGAAGCCCCAGCCGGTTATGGTCACCGCACCCGAAACACACAGAATGATTCGGCGAATAGTAATCCTGAAACGCTTTGCTCATGGTTCGATTCTTTCCTTTCCCAAAAAACAACAGGCAACGGGATCGCGCTGCCTGTTGACATGATATTTTTGAAAATTATTTGCCGAGCATTCCGTTTTTCAAGTCTTTATCCGCAGGCTTTTCACTCAGCCATATTCCGAATAAAGCCTTTTTAAAATCAAGCCCGTCAACCGTTCCGACTGCTTTGGCATTCATTGAAACGCTGACGCCCTGTCCCGGAATATACATGAGATCATATATGTCGCCTTTTTTAGCTTCCTGTTTGAAAAAAGCGTTAAACCGGTCAATCTTGGATTTGAGCGCCGCTGTATTGCCGCCCGCATTGGCAAATCCGTCATTCCACGCGCTAATCAGCTTATCTGCCGACACGCTGTCGTAAATAAAATGCAGCCGAATCGTCATGGGTTCATCCGCAGCAATAATCTTTGCGGCATCATTGCTTTTTTGCAGCAGATAAAGCCCGCCCGCATAGACTTTGACCACGAATTTTTTGCGAAGCCCCGCGCCGTTCAGCGTCAGCTTGTCTGTCCCAGCCATCAGAGAATCCGGCAGATTTACGCCGCCGATATCTGCCGCAGACGCTTCAGACACAGCACAAAGCAGAATCAGCAATATAACAAAAGAAAGTCGTTTCATTTAATCCCCCATCTTTGCCATGTAATCATCATACATTTTTTCCAAAGCGAGTTTGTGCTTGGCTTCTTCCTGACACAGAATCTGGAAAAGCTTTTTGCCTTCGCCTGAATCTGTCTGAGCCAGAAATTCATTGTAAAGTTTCAACGCCTTTTCTTCGCGTTTCATCGCAAGCATCAGCATTTCATTGTAAGCCATGCCCTTTTTAAATTCCATATCCACCGCGAAATCACTGCGCTTCAAATCTGTGATCCATTTGAGCTTGTATGCCGCAATGTCTTTTTTGACACTTTCTTTTCCGAAGTTCTCAAGCATTTTCTGATGCTTGCGCTCTTCATTGGCAAATTCCAGAAACATTTCTTTTGAGCCGGAAAATTTCTCTTCCCTGCCTGCCATTTCATAAAATTCAACTGCTTCTTTTTCTTTTTCAATGGCAAAATTGACGATGGCTTCCAAATTTTCAAACTTCATTTGACGTTTTTCCTCCTTATAAAAAGTTTAGAGAATAACCGCATTATACAATCAGTGTGCCGATAATATCTGTCACGAGAGAAATGTTCTGCTCCGCCAGAAATTTTTCAATGCCTGCTGCAATCTCATTTGCGGCTTTGGGATTGACAAAGTTAGCTGTTCCGATCTGAACCGCCGAGGCGCCTGCTATCAGAAATTCCAGCGCGTCTTCGGCAGTCATAATTCCGCCGACGCCGATAACCGGAATCTTTACTTTCCGGGCTGTCTGCCAGACCATTCGCAATGCCACAGGCTTGATGGCAGGACCCGAAAGCCCGCCGGTAATATTGGCAAGTTTGGGACGCCGGGTTTTTATATCAACCGCCATGCCGGTAATCGTATTAATCAGAGACAGGGCATCCGCGCCCGCGTCCTCCGCGCTGACCGCTATTGCCGTAATATCGGTTACATTCGGCGAAAGCTTGACAATCATGGGCAGCTTTGTCTCTTTCCTGACAGACTGAACCACCTCATACGCCACTCTGGGGTCTGTTCCGAAGATAATCCCGCCGCGTTTGACATTGGGGCATGAAATATTGACCTCAATGCCTGCAACACCTTCGGTATCATTGAGCCGGGCTGCCAACTGCGCGTATTCTTCAATACAGGTTCCGTAAATATTGACAAAAATCGGCGTTGAAAGCGTTTTCAGAAAAGGGAGTTTTTCGGCAATAAACGCATCAATGCCCACATTTTCAAGACCGATGGCGTTCAACATGCCGCATGATGTCTCGACAATCCGGGGCGGCGGATTTCCCTTAGATGGTTTAAGAGACAGCCCTTTGACAATAATCGCGCCGATCTGCCCCAAATCTGCCAGCAGCTCAAATTCACGCGCATATCCGAAAGTTCCCGACGCAGTCATCACCGGATTTTTAAGCCGTATTCCGATATTCACACTTGAATCAACTGATGTTATCATAAATATCTCTTTAGCAAAAATGACCGCGCTTATCAAGATGATTTACAGACAAGCAGCAATTCTCATTTTGAAAAAATGATGATGCGGTTGATTTTATAGTGTTTCTCTTTTGATTTTTATACAGTTTTTTTCATAAAACCGTCCAAGCATGCGCCACCGTGTTCCGATTCAAACGTAAAATGCAATTCACTGCAAGGAAAAAAATCTTGACATCCTCAGAAAAATGTGGAAAAATATTTTAAATTTAAGGGAAGAATCCCTTAACGTTTCAAGTTTCATCAATCATCAGAAAAACGAATAACGCCATGAAGGTGTAAAGACCAAGAGCATCGGTCTTCTTCATGGCGTTTTTTATTTTTGCGGGATTTAATAAAGGAGAATCAACATGAACTTACAAGACATGCTGGCAATCGAAGATTTGAAAAAATGTGTGGATTTTCATGGACATATCTGTCCCGGACTGCTTATCGGATACAAAGCTGCTAAGATAGGAATGGCAAAACTTAACGAGCAGCGTGCCGAAGATGAAGAAATGGCTGCCATTGTCGAAACCGATGCGTGCTGCTCGGACGCGGTTCAGGTTCTTACCGGCTGCACCTTCGGCAAGGGAAATTTCATTTACAGAGATTACGGCAAGATGGCATTCACGTTTTTCAGCCGGAAAACCGGTCAGGGCGTGAGAGTTTCTATGAAGCCGGACGCAATGGAACTCGGCGATGAACACCGGAATTTACTTCAGAAAGTGATGAGCGGCTCTGCGTCTCAGGAAGAGCAGAAAAGATTTGAAGAACTTCATTTTGAAAGAAGCTGTCTGATTTTGGAAAAGCCTTCGGAATATCTTTTCAATATCAGTCCTGTAAAAGAAGAGATGCCGTCAAAAGCGCGGATTGAGCCGTCTGTTATCTGTTCATGCTGCAAAGAGCCGACAATGCCATCCAAAACGCAGAAAAAAGGAGATCAGACTTTGTGCAGAGGATGCGCGGTGTCTGAATGAGTTGTTATCTGACGAGTACTACGGCAAAATATCATCAGCAGATCAGGCGAAAACGGATATTTTTTGTCCTGCTGATTGTCCTGACTTTTCTGCTGGGCATTTATGCCATTTCAAAAGGCGCGTATCAATTATCGCTGGTTCACGTCATTGACGGAATTATCGGCACCAGCCAAGGCAATCCGCATCTGGTGGTCTGGAATATCCGAATGCCCAGAATTGCTGCGGCGATTATGGCAGGCTGGGGGCTTGCGCTTTCGGGGCTTCTCATGCAGTCACTGCTCAGAAATCCGCTCGCGTCATCCACGACGCTGGGCATCAGTCAGGGCGCTGCTTTCGGGGCTGCTGTCAGCATTATTCTGTTCAATTCCGGCAACGTATATTCGACAACGATTTTTGCGGCTTTCGGGGCAATGGGGACAGCATGGGTGATTCTGCTTTTGGCAAAACTGAAAAAACTCTCTTCCGAAGCCATTATTTTAGCCGGTGTCGCATTGTCTTCGTTGTTTCACTCCGGCACGATTCTGATTCAGTATTTTGCCACAGAAACCCAGATTGCCTCTGCGTTATTTTGGACATTCGGAGATGTGGCGCGTTCAAATTGGAAGGAAATCGGCATGATGAGCGTGTTCATCATTGCAACGTCTATCTGGGTCAGCCTTCACTTTTGGAATCTCAATGCCCTGTTAGCCGGAGAAGAAACTGCCAAAGGACTCGGCGTATCTGTCGAATCGCTCAGACTTCAAGGCATGATTATCGCGGCTCTGTTAGCTGCCATTATTACCGCATTTCACGGCGTGATTGCGTTTCTGGGGCTGCTTGCGCCGCATATTGCCAAAAGGATTGTCGGTGCAGACCACCGTTTTTTAATTCCGTTCACATGCGCTGTCGGCTCAATATTATTGCTTTTGGCAGATACCGCCGGAAGAGTGGCAATCGGTTCGGGAAATCTGCCGGTCGGCGTTCTGACCTCGTTTATGGGCGCACCGTTGTTTCTGTATCTGCTGATTCACGGGAGGAAGCAATGCTGATTTCGGCAGCCGGTATCGGATTTTCATATAACAGCCATCCGGTGCTGGAAAATATCGGGTTTCAGTTGGATAAAGGCGTGATTTTGGGCGTTCTGGGCATAAACGGCGCGGGAAAATCCACACTTCTGAAATGTCTTAACAAAATTCTTAATCCTCAGAAAGGCTCGGTAGTTCTGAATGATGAAGAAATTCTTTCCATGAAAGGCACGGAGATTGCCAAACGCATCGGATATGTGCCGCAGAAATACTCTGAAGACGCGCTGACGGTGTTTGATGCGGTGCTGCTCGGACGAAAGCCGCATATCCGCTGGTCAGCAGGCGATAATGATTTTGAAATTGTTGAAAATATTTTAAGTTCCATGAAGCTTGATGCGTTTGCATTAAGACCTGTCAATTCGTTAAGCGGCGGCGAGATGCAGAAAGTGGTGATTGCGCGGGCATTGGCACAGGAGCCGAAGGTTCTGCTCTTGGATGAGCCGACCAGCAATCTGGACATCCGAAATCAGTTTGAAGTTATGGGCATGATTCGCCGGATTGTGCAGAAGCAGAAACTTTCCGCAGTGGTTTCGATTCACGATCTGAACTTGGCATTCCGCTTTGCCGATGTTTTTCTGATGATGAAGCACCATCAGGTCTATCGTTTTATTAAGAAAAAAGACGTCAGCCCGGAGATGATCCGCGAGGTCTATGGCATTGATGTTTCTATTGCTGAGATAAACGGTCATACGGTGGTTGTTCC
>DYRC01000019.1:12394-24862 GCA_020718925.1 Desulfonema limicola | reverse complement strand
GATACGCTGCTTTATACGGTGGTCATCAATAATCCTTATCCGTTTAATGTGGCAAACGCGGAATTTATTGATCCGATTCCGGCAGAGACCATGTACATAACGGGCAGTCTCATTAAGCCTGTGGGAAGCGCGGTCATCAGTGAAACGCCGACGCTGACTATCAGAAACATTACCCTGCCGGCTGGCGGCAAAGCTACGATCAGCTTCCGGGTACTGGTGAACAATCCATTGAGCGTGGGCGTTACTCAGATTATCAATCAGGGAACGCTGAAATATGACAGCGATGGCAACGGCTCAAACGATAAGGAGCAGAAGACAGACGGCAATACGACCACGCCGGGTCAGCAGCCGACGGTAATTCCGGTGGATACGAATGCTCTGGCATCTTTGGGTGATTATATCTGGTTAGATGCGAATAACAACGGCATTCAGGACGCGGGCGAGACAGGCATGGCAGGCGTTACGGTCAGGCTGCATGACGCAGGCGGCGCGGTAATCGGCACTACAAATACGGACGGCACAGGGTATTATCATTTTACGGGTCTTGCGCCTGGAGATTACACCGTTGAATTTATCAAACCTGCTGATTACACCTTCAGCCCCAAAGCACAAGGCAGCGGCACGTTGAAAGATGCGTTTGACAGTGATGCAAATCCGGATACCGGCATAACCGATACGATTACGCTGTCTCCCGGAGAAAACAATCCCCGCATTGACGCAGGATTATACAGTCCGTCAGGCACTGCAAGTTTGGGCGATAAAGTCTGGTATGACACCAATAATGACGGCATTCAGGATGCGGGTGAGCCGGGCATTGTGGGCGTTACGGTGAAACTGCATGACGCAACCGGAGCGGTGATTGCTACGGCGATCACAGACGGATCGGGAAATTATCTGTTCACAGGTCTTGCGCCCGGAGATTACAGCGTTGAATTTGTCAAACTTACCGGCAGCTATGTCTTCAGTCCCAAAGAACAGGGCAGCGATACGGCAAAAGACAGCAATGCAGATACCGCCAGCGGCAAAACCGATCTTGTTACGTTGAAAGCCGGAGATAAGAATCTCACGATTGATGCGGGTATGTATATTCCGGGAACGCTGCCTGCAAGTCTGGGCGATTATGTCTGGTATGACGCCAATCAGGACGGCATTCAGGATGATGATGAAACGGGAGTCGGCGGCGTTACAGTGAATCTCTATGACAAAACCGGCAAAACCCTGCTGATGACAACCACCACCGATACGGACGGCTCATATCAGTTCACAGGTCTTGCGCCGAACGATTATATAGTGGAATTTAAGCCACATGTGGGCTATGCGTTCACGCCTCAGAATCAGGGCGCAGATGACACAAAAGACAGTAATGCGGATGTAACAACCGGCAAGACCGCCGTGATTACGCTGGCTGGCGGTGAGGATAATCCGACCATTGATGCGGGTGTGTATGTTCCCAATGCCATCAGGCTCGGTAATTTGATCTGGTTTGATAAGAATAATGACGGCAAACCATCTTCAGGTGAAGGCATTCCGAATGTAACATTGAATCTTTATGACAGCACCGGCAAGCTGATTGGCACAACTCAGACAGATGCTGATGGCAAGTACAGCTTTGATAATCTGCCGCCGGGCAGCTATCGGGTGAACGTGGATACAACGACGCTTCCGGCAAATATCAAATCCTTCGCGGAACCTGACAGCACCTTGGATTCAAGCACGGATGTCGTGAATCAGGCAACGGATAATCCTGATTTGGATTTCGGGTATCGCTATCAGGGAGCATTGGCGTCTTTGGGTGATTATGTCTGGATAGATACAAACAAGAACGGCATTCAGGATGCAGACGAAACAGGCGTTGTCGGTGTTGTCGTAAATCTGACAGATTCAAGCGGCGCGGTGATTTCCACGACCAAGACCGAACCGACCGGCTATTATGAATTTAAAGATTTGGTTCCGGGCAAATACAGCGTTGAATTTGTCAAGCCTGACGGATATTCGTTCACGCTTCAGAATCAGGGCGGAGATACGGCAAAAGACAGCAATGCAGATACGACAACCGGTAAAACCGCTGAAATTACGCTGACTGCCGGAGAGCATAATCCCACAATTGATGCGGGAATTTACAAAGCAGACGGCACGGCAAGTCTGGGCGATAAAGTCTGGTATGATACGAATCACAACGGCATTCAGGATGCGGACGAAGACGGAATTGCGGGCGTTACGGTGAATCTGTTCGATTCGACCGGCAAGTTCGTCGCTGCTCAGAATACGGACGGCGCGGGACATTATTATTTCAGCAATCTTGCGCCGGGGGATTACAGTGTTGAGTTTGTCAAGCCTGACGGCGGCTATGTTTTCAGCCCAAAAGCGCAGGGCGGAGACCTGTCAAAAGACAACAATGCGGATACCGTTACGGGTAAAACAGATCTCGTAACGCTCAAAGCCGGAGATAATAACCTCACAATTGACGCGGGGCTGTATATTCCGAATACTCTGCCTGCAAGTTTGGGCGATGTTGTCTGGCTGGATACGAACAAGAACGGCATTCAGGATACGGGTGAAACAGACGTTGTCGGCGTTGTTGTGAATCTGCTGAATGCGTCCGGTGCTGTGCTTTCCACAACAAAAACCGATCCTTCGGGCTATTACGAGTTCACCGGACTTGCCGCAGGCAGTTACGGCGTTGAATTTGTCAAGCCGACCGGCTATTCCTTCAGTCCTCAGACTCAGGGCGCGGATACGGCAAAAGACAGCAATGCGGATACAACTACCGGCAAAACTGCCGCGATTACCTTAGCTGCCGGAGAGCATAATCCCACTATTGACGCGGGAATTTACACATCTTCTGACACGGCAAGTCTGGGAGAATTTGTCTGGTATGACAGTAACCATAACGGCATTCAGGATTTTGGCGAGACGGGCATTGCCGGTGTTACGGTCAGACTGCATGACGCGACCGGCGCGGTTATTGATACTGCGATCACAGATGGTTCGGGTTATTATCAATTTGCGGAACTTGAGCCGGGTAAATACAGCGTTGAATTTGTCAAACCCGATGGTTACATCATCAGCCCCAAAGCCCAGGGCAGCGGCGCGTTGAAGGATGCGTTTGACAGCGATGCAAATCCGATAAGCGGCATGAGCGATGTGATTACTCTGGCTGCCGGAGAAAACAATCCCCGAATTGACGCGGGAATGTATTCGCCTGCGGGAACCGCAAGTCTGGGCGATAAGGTCTGGTATGATACGAATCATAACGGGATTCAGGACGCAGGCGAAACCGGCGTTGCGGGTGTTATCGTAAATCTGCTGGATTCGACCGGACAGGCGATTGCGAGTATGACCACTGACGGCTCAGGTAATTATCAGTTCACAGGACTTGCGCCCGGAGATTACAGCGTTGAATTTATTACACCTGCGGGCGGCTATGTGTTCAGTCCGCAAAAACAGGGCAGCGATACAGCTTCGGACAGCAATCCGAATACCGCAGGGCGTACCGATATTGTTACGCTCAAAGCGGGTGAGAACAATCCCACGATTGACGCGGGCGTATATATTCCGAATACGCTTCCGGCAAGTCTTGGCGATGTTGTCTGGCTGGATGCGAATAAGAACGGCATTCAGGATGCAGGTGAATCAGGCATCGGCGGTGTTACGGTGAATCTGTATGATAAAACCGGCACGGCTATTATATCAACGGCAGTTACAAAACCCGATGGCTTTTATCAGTTCACAGGACTTGCGCCCGGAGATTATGTGGTCGGCTTTGAACCGCCAGCCGGTTATACGATGAGTTCGCCGAATCAGGGCGCGGACAGAGCCAAAGACAGCAATGCGGATCTGAATACCGGCAAAACCGCCGTGATTACGCTGGCTGCGGGTGAGAATAATCCGACCATTGACGCGGGTGTTTATGTTTCCAATGCGATTAAACTCGGAGATTCGGTCTGGTTAGATAAAAATAATGACGGGCAGTCATCACCGGGCGAGGGAATTCCGAATGTCGTGCTGAATCTATATGATGGCACGGGCAAACTGATTGCCACAACACAGACCGATGGAAATGGCAATTACAATTTTGCGAATCTGCCGCCGGGCGATTACCGAGTAACAATTGATACGACCACGCTGCCGCCGAATGCGAAACAATTTGTCGGTCCCGGGGGCGTATTAAATTCAGGCGCGGATATTGTCAATCAGAAGACGGACAATCCGAATTTGGATTTCGGGTATCGTTATGATGTCGGCGCTGCGGCGCTTGGCGATCTGGTCTGGTATGACATCAATCACAACGGCATTCAGGATGCGGGTGAGCCGGGTGTTGCAGGCGTTGTGGTAAATCTGCTGGATTCGACCGGACAGAAGATTGCGAGTACAAATACCGATGGTTCAGGTTATTATGAGTTCATCGGACTTGCGCCGGGCAGTTACAGCGTTGAATTTGTCAAACCTGCGGGCGGCTATGTCTTCAGTTCTCAGAAACAGGGCAGCGATGCGGCAAAAGACAGCAATCCGAATACAGCGACCGGGCGCACCGATCCGGTTACGCTCAAAACGGGCGAGAACAATCCCACAATTGGCGCGGGCTTGTATATTCCGAATACGCTCCCGGCAAGCTTGGGCGATTATGTCTGGTATGACACGAATACAGATGGCATTCAGGATTCGAGCGAATCGGGAATTGCGGGCGTTTTAGTGAATCTGCTGGATTCAACTGGTAAAATAATATCCTCTGCGGCTACCGACGGTTCCGGTTATTATGAGTTCACAGGACTTGCGCCGGGAGATTATAGTGTTGAGTTTGTCAAGCCCGCTGGCGGTTATACCTTCACCCAGAAAATTCCGGGAGATGACGTATTTAACAGCGATGCGGATACAGTTACGGGAAAAACTGACTTGATTCGTCTGGCTGCCGGGGAACACAATCCTAAGATAGACGCCGGTATGTTTATTCCTGCAAATGCGTCTGCAAGCTTGGGCGATTATGTCTGGTATGATGTGAATCAGAACGGCATTCAGGATTCGGGAGAATCCGGTGTTTCGGGCGTGAAAGTGAATCTGCTGAATCCTGCCGGAGTTGTGATAGCGACCGTGACTACGGACAATACGGGCTATTATCAATTCTCAAATCTTGTGCCGGGCAGCTACGGCGTTGAATTTGTGAAGCCTGCGGGTTACGCCTTCAGCCCGAAGACTCAGGGCAGCGATACGGCAAAAGACAGCAATGCGGATACGTCAACCGGCAAAACAGCGACTGTAACGCTTGCGGCAGGCGAGCATAATCCCACGATTGACGCGGGTTTGTACAAACCTGATATCGCAAGTCTCGGCGATGTTGTCTGGTATGACACGAATAGCAACGGCATTCAGGATGCGGGAGAGCCGGGCGTGTCCGGGGTTATCGTGAAGCTTCTGGATGCTTCGGGAGCGGTCATCGGCATCACGTCAACCGACGGCACGGGGTGGTATGAGTTTGCCGACCTTGCGCCGGGGACTTACGCGGTGCAGTTTGTGAAACCTGCGGGTTACAGTTTCAGTCCGATCAATCAGGGAAGCGGGGCGTTGCAGGACGCGCTTGACAGCGATGCAGATACAACGACCGGCAAAACAACGAATATCACATTGTCCGGCGGAGAGCATAATCCGAACATTGACGCGGGCGTGTATATTCCGAACACGCTGCCTGCGGCACTCGGCGACCGGGTGTGGTATGACGCGAATCATAACGGTATTCAGGACGCGGGCGAGCCGGGCATCGCAGGCGTAACGGTTACGCTCAAAGACGCGGCAGGCAAAGTAATCGCAATAACCGCAACGGACGGCTCAGGTAATTACTTATTCGGCGGACTGCCTGTGGGAAATTACATCGTCGAGTTCACGCCGCCGACCGGCTATCACGTCAGCCCGCAGAATCAGGGCGGAGACACGGCAAAAGACAGCAATCCCGATCCAACGGGTAAAACAGCAGTTATCACCCTGAAAGCCGGTGAGAGCAATCTCACGATTGACGCAGGCTTTTACTCGGATACGCTGCCGGCAGGTCTGGGTGATTACGTCTGGTATGACGCGAATAACAACGGCGTTCAGGACGCGGGTGAGCCGGGAGTCAGCGGTGTGCGGGTGAATCTGCTCAATGCGGCGGGCAACGTGATTGCTTCAACTGAAACAGACAGCGCAGGGCATTATCAGTTCACCGGACTGGCAGCCGGGACGTACAGCGTGGAATTTGTGAAGCCTGCGGGCTACAGTTTCAGTCCGAAAAATCAGGGAACCGGGCTGTCAGCCGATACTTATGACAGCGATGCGGATACAGCCACAGGCAGAACTACCACAGTTACATTATCGGCGGGCGAATACAATCCGACAATTGATGCGGGGCTGCACATTCCGAATGCGGTACCGGCAAGCCTCGGAGATTATGTCTGGTACGATGTAAATAAAAACGGCATTCAGGATACAGGCGAGACCGGCATTGCGGGCGTGAAGGTGAATCTGCTGAGTGCATCCGGCGGCGTGATTGCTTCTGCGATAACGGACGGCACAGGATATTATCAGTTCACCGGTCTTGCGCCGGGCAGCTATGCGGTGTCATTTGAACCGCCGTCAGGTTATCATTTCAGCCCGAAAAATCAGGGCGGGGATGCGGCAAAGGACAGCAATGCAGATACCTCAAACGGACGCACAGATGTCGTTATGCTTGCGTCAGGAGAACATAATCCCACGATTGACGCGGGGCTGTATGCGGATACACCGCCTGCAAGTCTCGGCGATTATGTCTGGTATGACACGAATCGCAACGGCATTCAGGATGCCGGAGAATCAGGCGTGGCGGGCGTTACGGTGAATCTGTATGATAAGACCGGAACAACGCTGATAGCCTCGATGCTGACCAAAGCGGATGGTTCGTATCAGTTCGCGGGACTTGCGCCGAGCAGTTATACAGTGGGCTTCGATCCGCCTGCGGGTTACAGCTTCAGTCCGGCAAATCAGGGCGCGGACAGGGCAAAAGACAGCAATGCGGATATGAATACCGGCAGAAGCGGCGTAATCACGCTGGCTGCGGGTGAGAACAATCCCACGATTGACGCAGGGATTTACGCGCCGACCGTGATTAAACTGAGCGATCTGGTCTGGCTGGATAAGAATAATGACAGTCAGCCGTCATCCGGAGAGGGCATTCCGAATGTAACCCTGAACCTGTATGATGGCACAGGCAGGCTGATCGGGACTACGCAGACAGACTCTGACGGACATTACAGTTTTGCGAATCTGCCGCCGGGGGATTACCGGGTAACGGTGGATACATCCACGCTGCCGCCGGGAGTGAACCAGTTCTCCGGCTATAACGGGCTGCTGAATCACGGTGCGGATACACCGAACCAGACAACGGACAATCCGAATCTGGATTTCGGATATAAATCCGGCGGTTCTGTAACCGCATCACTGGGCGATTATGTCTGGTATGACATAAATCAGAACGGCATTCAGGAACCGGGCGAAGCCGGAGTTGCGGGTGTGAAAGTGAATCTGATCAATGCTGCCGGGGTTGTGATAGCGACTGCAAATACGGATAACACCGGCTATTATCATTTCGGCAATCTTGCACCCGGAGATTATATCGTTCAGTTTATCAAGCCTGACGGATATTCTCTGACGCTTCAGAAGCAGGGCGCGAATGATGCTGTTGACAGTAACGCCGATCCGAATACCGGCAGGACGGATATGATTCATCTGTCTGCGGGTGAGCATAATCCCAAAATTGATGCGGGATTGTTTATTCCGTCCACCGGCTCTGCAAGTATCGGAGATTTTGTCTGGTATGACACGAATAACAACGGCATTCAGGAGCCGGGCGAGCCGGGCATTGCCGATGTAATGGTAAATCTGCTCAATTCGGCGGGCATGATTATTTCCACAACTCAGACAGACAGAGACGGATATTATCAGTTCACCGGATTGGCTGCCGGGACTTACGGCGTTGAATTTGTCAAGCCGGTCGGTTATCTGTTCAGTCCGCAACACACCCCTGACCCCTCTCAAGAGGGGAATAAAGACAGCAATGCGGACACGACAACCGGTCGCACGGCAATGATTGCGCTGTCAACAGGCGAGCATAATTCCACAATTGACGCGGGCATGTATGTCTCAAAGCAGTCACCGGCAAGTCTTGGAGATTTTGTCTGGTACGATACGAACAACAACGGCATTCAGGATCCGGACGAGCAGGGCGTGTCCGGTGTAACGGTCAGACTGCTCAATGAAGCGGGCGTTGTGATTTTTACCGCGATTACCGATGGTTCGGGATATTATCAATTTACCGGACTTGCGCCGGGCAAATACAGTGTTGAGTTTGTCAAGCCGGATGGATACAGCTTTACGCCCAAAGACAGGGGCTATGGCGCATTACAGAATGTCTTTGACAGTGATGCGGATGTGATTACCGGCAGAACTGAGATGATTACTTTGTCATCCGGCGAACATAATCCGCGCATAGACGCCGGACTCGTTATTTTATCTGCGCTGCCCGCAAGCATCGGCAACAGAGTTTGGTATGACATGAATCAGAACGGGATTCAGGATCCGGGCGAACCGGGCATTCCCGGTGTAACGGTCGAATTGTTCAATCCGGAAGGTGAAATTCTTGCCACCACCAAAACAGACAGCGCGGGGAATTATATCTTTTCCGGTCTGGGCGCGGGGGATTATATTGTTCAGGTCGATCCGGTCAGCGGCTATTATTTCACCACGCCGGGCGAGGGTTCGGACAGAACAAAAGACAGCGATACAGATACGGTTACCGGTCGAAGCCCGATGATTCATCTTGCAGCAGGTCAGCAGAACATAAGTGTTGATTCAGGCATGTATTCGGATAAACCTTTGGCAAGTCTGGGCGATGTCGTATGGTATGACGCGAATAAAAACGGAATACAGGATCCGGGTGAGTCGGGCGTGGGCGGCGTTACGGTCAATCTGTATGACAAGACCGGCACAAAGCTGCTGGCGTCAACGCTTACAAAGCCGGATGGCTCGTATCAGTTTGCAGGACTTATGCCCGATGGCTATATCGTAGAATTTATGCCGCCGGACGGATATACACTGAGTTCGCCGAATCAGGGTGCGGACGGGGCTAAAGACAGCAATGCGGATCTGAATACCGGCAGAAGCGGTGTGATTACGCTGGCTGCGGGTGAGCATAACCCGACCATTGACGCGGGGATTTATACCTCCAATCCGATTAATCTCGGCGCGTTGGTATGGCTGGATGCAAACCATGACGGGCTGCCATCTTCGGGCGAAGGTATTCCGAATGTAAGGCTCAATATTTATGACGGATCCGGGCGTCTTATCGGAACGACTCAGACGGATATCAACGGACATTACATTTTTTCAAATCTGCCGACAGGGGATTATCGTATTCTGCTTGACTCAACTACGCTGCCGCCGGGTGTAATGCAATTCTTCAGCCCGACCGGCATTCTGATTTCAAGCGCGGATATTATCAATCAGACCAAAGATAACATGAATCTGAATTTCGGATACCGTAAGGATGGCGATCCGACGCCTCCTGGCTTTATTCCGTGCAGCATCAGTGATTTTGTATGGTTAGATAAAAATCATGATGGCATTCAGAATAGCGGAGAGCCGGGCATCGGCGGCGTCAAAGTCAATCTGTATAACGAGAATGGAACATTGATTACGTCTGTGTTCACCAATGAGAACGGCTATTATATCTTCCCGAATCTGGTGCCGGGAAATTATATAGTCGGCTTTGACCTGCCATCGGGCTATAAATTCACGCCGCCATATCAGGGTGGAAATGATACTGTTGACAGCAACGCAGACATCAGCACCGGCAGAAGCAGTATCATTACGTTAATCAGCGGAGAAAATATTACCACCATTGACGCGGGAATGATTCTTGATAAAAAGATTACGATAGGCGATCTGGTCTGGTTAGATAAAAACGGGGACGGATTGCCGTCTTCGGGCGAAGGCATTCCGGGAATAACGCTGATTCTGTATGATGGCAACGGCAATATCATCAAAACCACTGTAACCGATGATCAGGGGCATTATCTTTTTACGGATATTCCGCCGGGGGATTATCGGGTTGTGGTGGATACCAAAACGCTGCCTACGGATATTATTCCGTCAGACAGTTCAGTCATAGATTTGCCTGATCAGACAGATGATAATCCGGATGTGGATTTCGGATATAAGATCAAGCTCACGGATAAGCCTGATCTGACTGGCACGATAAAATCGGTGGCAGATATTAACGGCGGAAAATTGGAGCCGGGCGATACCCTGTTGTATGTGGTAACGATTCATAATTCAGGCGGCAAAACCGCATTGGGCGTGATTTATACAGATACGCCGGGTGCGAACTCGGAACTTGTGCCGGGCAGCATCAGCGTTTCTCAGGGAAATGTGATGATCGGCAATACTCAGGGAGATATGCAGATTCAGGCGGAAATCGGTGATATTGCGCCGAACGCAACGGTCATTATCCGTTATCAGGCGAAAGTGGCTGAAGATGCCCCGGCAGGCGCCATGATTGTCAATCAGGGCGTGGTAAGCGGTAAAAATATTCCGATTCTTATGACGGATTTTCCGGATACGCCGTCAATAGATGATGCAACGATTATCGGTCCGCTTAAAGAAAAAGAATCGGATAGCCATATCGAAGTATCCAAAATTGCTTCATCCGTTAATGGCGGAGACTTAAAACCCGGAGATCAGATTGAATATCGGATATTGCTCACCAATCGCGGACCCCAAACTGCAAAGGACGTGGTATTCAGTGATCCGATTCCTTTCCATACCACGCTGGTTGCGGGAAGTCTGAGAGCCACTCAGGGAACGGTCAGCGAAGGAGATCAGATAACGGTTTCAATCGGAACGCTTGAACCCGGCAAATCGGCGGAAATTGTGTTCATCGTTACGGTTGATCCGCAGACGCCTACAGGTACTGCGATATACAATCAGGGCGTGGTAACACAGGATGGCAAAAAACCCATACCGACCGATGACCCGACTGAGTCGGACGATGATGATCCGACGATCATAACGATTCCTGATGATAAGCCTCATGTCATAGGCTATAAAACGGTTCTGGATATGAACAGCGGCACGGTTCAGCCCGGTGATGTTCTGGAATACACGATTCGGCTGATAAACACCGGAAAAACAAAGGCTGAAAGCGTTGTGTTCTATGATAATCCTCAAGGCAGCCCGATATTCAGCCCTGCGGTAATTGATATTTCTCTGATTCCGAACACGATCAGCAATACGCACGGCACGGTAACAATGGGCAGCAGCCCCGGAGACAGCGCGGTCAGAGTGACCATCGGAGATTTGGAACCCGGTGAGGTTGTGGTGGTACGTTTCCAGTCTGCTGTTTCGGGAACTGCGGCTGACGGAACGATCCTTTCAAATCAGGGAACGATTACCGCCAAAGATTTGCGGGTGGAACTGACAGATGATCCGAATACGCTGACGGAAAAAGACCCTACACAGGTCATCGTCATATCTGTGCCGAATGTAGCGCCGCCGAAGGGCGTTAAAACTGTCTCCGGAATAAGCCCGAATATCCGCTGGGAACTGCGCTGGAGCAATGATAATGACAAGCCCATGCTGATTCATGTTGAAGACCCCTTGGCTGCGGGACTGGTTTATAAAAACGGCGGGGCGGATTTCGGCACATACAGCTATGATGATCAGAATCGCAAAATTCTCTGGGACGGATATATTCCCGCAAAAAGCGCGGTAACGATTTGGTTTGAAACCACTGTTGCAGACGGTGTCCATCATGTTGAGAATCAGGCAGTTGCTGTATGGAATGATATGAAAATATATAGCGATGATCCTGATACGCCGATTATCGGAGACCCGACGATCTGGCAAGAGACAACACCCATCGGATGTCCGCTCAGTCTGGGAAATTATGTATGGATACGCGGTGAGCCTGCTTGTCCCACAAACGACAGCGTAAAGCCGGGATTAGGCAGCAGTGTCCGTAATGAGACCATCCCGGATGTCGGCGTCAATGGCGTGAAAATCAATCTGTATCAGGACAGCGATGCCAGCGGCGATTTCACGCCCGGAAAGGATCGGTTTATTGCATCTGCGATTACCAAAACCGGACCGGACGGCAAGCCCGGATATTATCGTTTTGACAATCTCTGCAAAGGGGATTATATCGTACAGATTGAGTCATCGAATTTAAGCAGCGGCGTTTTGTCCGGTTATGAAAGTCTGGGAAATGCCACGGATCCGGATGATGATGTCAATAACGATAACAACGGGTATCTGATGAGCGATTATGGCGTGGTCAGCAGGGCAGTAACGCTTATTCCCGGTACTGAGCCGGTGAATGACGGCGATACGGATTCTGATACCAATCTGAGCGTGGATTTCGGCTTTCAGAAGATCGGGTGCGGAGATTGCTCACCATCGGTGAAGCCGTAA
>DYRC01000019.1:9139-12294 GCA_020718925.1 Desulfonema limicola | reverse complement strand
AAGGAAGCTGCCGTTGATTTTCTGCAAAATTATCTTCCCGAAGATGTCGTATCTCTGCTTGATCTGAACTCACTTGAGATCAGCAAAGATTCTTTTGTGGAAGATGATCTGAAAGAATATCATTCGGATATGCTTTACAACGTGATGATGGACGGCTGTGAAGGATATGTTTATCTTTTGTTTGAGCATAAAAGTTATCCGGATCGGCAGATTTATCTTCAGCTTTCAGAATATATGCACAAAATCTGGCGACTGCATCTGAAACAGGAGAAAAATGACGATCTGCCGGTCATTATTCCGATGGTCTTGTATCACGGTCAGAGAAAGTGGCCGTATGGAACAAACTTTTCTACACGATTTTCAGGAGCTTCGGAGAAGCTGAAGCGATATATTCCTGATTTTGAATTTATTCTGTATGACCTGACACAATATTCTGATGACGCTATCCGGGGCATGGTGCTTTATCGGGTTGTCATGCTGCTGTTCAAACATATCTTTGATCCCGATATTGCTCAGAAACTGCCCTGCATATTTTCACTGATGCGGGAAATAACAGAATCGGAAGGCGGGTTGCGCTTTCTTGAAAAAATTCTGCGCTATCTCTTCAGTGCTACGGATCAGATCACGCCGGATGAGTTGAAAGATATGGTGAAAGAATCATTTTCTCAGGAAAAAGAAGGAGCGTTTATGACAATTGCGGAAATATTGAGAAAAGAAGGATATGAACAGGGGATTCAGCAAGCTATGATAATAGCGGAGAGGTTGAGAAAAGAAGGCTTTGAACAGGGGATTCAGCAGGCGGAGAGATTGCGACAGGAAGGCTTTGAATTGGGGGTTCAGCAAGGCGTTCAGCAGGGCGTTCAGCAGGGCGTTCAGCAGGGCGTTCAGCAGGGAATTGAGCAGGGTATCCAACGGGGCGTTCAGCAGGGAATTGAGCAGGGTATCCGCGATGGTCTGACAGAGGCAATTGATCTGGGGCTGGGACTTAAATTCGGAGATGAAGGTTCGCAGATAATGCCTATGATTCGGCTTATCAATGATTGCGAAAGGCTCAGAGCAATCAAAAATGCCATTAAAACTGCAAAAACTCTTTCGGATCTGAAGGCGATGATTGAAAATTGAGAAAAGATAGAGACAATAAGGAGATAAGCATGAAAGTGCGACTAATCGGTTCTTTGTTATTACTTCTGATGCTCTGTGTATCTGCAATTGCAGGAGAAAAGCCTGTCCTGATTTTAGCAGATGTTTCCGGCACCATGCAGGATGCTATGGAAAACGAAAAAACATCGGAGAAGCTTAAAAAAATTGAGATATTGAAAGGATTGCTGCTGCTTCTGAGCAGAGAAACCACTTGCGATACGGGTATTTATCAGATTCGATATATTGCCGGAAATTCTGAGAACTATGAGCGGTTTTTAAAAATTGCCGCGCATGACGCGAAGGAAATGCAAACCCGTATCGGGCAAGATTTTATAACCGATTATCCGGTCTTCAATCGCCGTACGCCCTTAGCAGATGCCTTGCGTCAGTTGGATGATCAGGAATTGAAAACGATCAACGGAGAAATCACGCTGCTGCTGATCTCTGACGGGCGTGAAAGTTTCCGGGATCCTCTTGCCGAAATTCGGAAAATCAAAGAAAAATACGGTTCATCGCTGATGCTGCATACGATTTTCTTGGATCGGAAGGAAAAAAAGAGCGAGGATACCGAAGGGGAGAAGCTGCTGAAAGACATGGCAGCGGCAGGCGGCGGAAAGCATTATTCAGGTTTGGATTTGCTCAAAGATGTTTCATTGATAAAGGAATTGGCATTTCTGCTTTGTCCGGTGCAGATAGCAAAGGTTCCCGAAATCGAAAAAGCGGTTCCGGTTGTGAAATCGCCGGAAACACCCGCCCCGAAACTTATCGCAGCCGCACCTGTCGCTGCTCCCAAAAGTCTTTCGGTCAATCAGAAAGGAAATTGGGTATTAGGCGGCGTTCTGTTTGAAACCGCAAAATGGACGATTCTGGCTCATGCGTATCCGGTTTTGGATGACGTGGTTCTGGTGATGAAAAACAATCCCGGCTTGAAGCTGGAAATTCAGGGGCATACAGACAGCGTCGCTTCAAAGCCATATAATCAGAAGCTTTCTGAACGGCGGGCAACTGCGGTCAGGAATTATCTTGTGCAGAAAGGGATTGCTTCGGAACGGCTATCCGTAATAGGATTCGGGCTGACCGTGCCGGTGGCGGACAATGCCACTGCCGATGGAAGGGCTAAAAACCGAAGAGTGGAATTCAGACCGATTTCAGATTGAAAGGAAAATATCCATGATACGCATCATTTGTTTGAAAAAAATCATACCGGCAATCGTGGCGGCGTTATTACTGACGGTTTCTTCTGCCAATGCGGATGAAATGCTTGCGTTATACGGCATGAAGGGCTATGCTTATGTCTGGTCGCCGATGATCAGCCAAGGCGGATATGTTCAGGCTGGGGCGGTGTATTCGTTGTTTAAAGGCTCAGATGGAATGGACGGCAATACTTGGGCTGTGCCGGTAAGCTTTACTTACGGAAACGGTAAATGGTGGGAAGTATCTGTTGCAACCCATTGGGAACGCTGGGAAAATACAGATGTATCTGTCAATGACAGCGGTGTGGGCGATGTGTTTGTCGGCGGCAAGCTTCGGCTCATCGGAGCAGAAAAGAATGCGCCGCTTGATCTTTCTCTGATGCCTTATATGCTGATTCCTACGGGCAGCCGGGATAAATCCGTAGGCGATCTTTATCAGTTCAATCCGTCAATAAAAGATGATGCGTCTTACGGATTGAATCTGCTGTTAGGCAAGAGATGGGAGCGGTTTTATATTTCGGCAAATCTGGGAATCAATTACATGAACAGCGATGTGTCTTATATCAAAAGCAGCTCGCTGTTTGCCGGACTTGCGCTTGAATATCAACTTGCTGAAAATCTGAATACTTACATTGAATTTTTCAATGTCGGAAATAAAAATGACTTTGGCTGCAGCGTTTGTTATGATAAGAATGCGGATCAGGATATCCGGCAAATAGGGCTGGGAGTTGTATGGCTCAAAGATTTGTGGGGATTCAAGCTTCATGGCGGATTCGGGTTAAGCGATACGTCTCCGGATTTTCGTATTATTGCGTTGGTGAA
>DYRC01000019.1:0-9039 GCA_020718925.1 Desulfonema limicola | reverse complement strand
ATGCACTCAAAAACTGCCATTAAAATATTGCTGGGTTTTTCCCTGCTGTTATCCATACTCTCTTTTCTTTCCATCATCACCGGCTTTTTTGCCGAGGCGTCGGATAACGTAAGCCTGCTGACAGAAGCTCTGAACAGCAAAGTATTTTTTCTGGTTCTGTCTTTGCTGATCGGATTGAGCATTATCGGGCTGATTATTTTTATCACCCCCCTGATCAGTTCCAACCGCATCACGATGGCATTGAGCGGCAGAGAAGATGAATTGATGAGAGAGTCGTTTCGCGGAGATGACAGCTTGAAAAATCCGCAATGGGAGCTGCTTTCAAAGATTTCGGGATTGAATATCGGCTCTCAGGGCGTCGTGCCGCTTGCGAGTTCATATAATAAAATGGTCGAAGCCCTGCAAAAAGTCAATGAGATGGAGAAAAAGCACTCTGTCGAGCTGGCGGATGCGAACCGGAAGCTTCAGAGAGAAATTACAGAGCGGGAGCGGGCGGAAAAGGAAATCCGCTATCTTTCCCGAAAACTGATTAACGGCATTGAAGAAGCGCAGAAAAAGCTGGCGCGGGATTTGCATGATGAATTCGGACAGACGCTGGCAGCACTTCATCTGAATGCGGAAGCCCTTTCCAACTCTATGCCGCCGGAGCATCAGGATCAGAAAAGACGGATTGAAGAAGTAACCGTGCTGATTGAGCAGTTAGGCGATAAAATCAGAAATATTTCTTCGGATTTAAGACCGGATTTGTTAGATGATCTGGGGCTTGTACCGACATTGGAGTGGTATATTAAAGAATTTCATGAAAAGCGCAAAGATATCAGAATTAATTTTCAGTCTGTCGGAATCAAACGGCGGCTGTCTCCGGAAATCGAAATTGTGCTGTATCGGCTCTTTCAGGAAAGCTTAAATAATGTTGTCAAACATTCAAAAGCAAATCAGGTGGATGTGATGCTGACCTATAATTATCCCAAAGCGATTTTTGTGGTTCGGGATAACGGCGTGGGCTTTGATGAGCAGACCCGTCATTCAAAAGGCATCGGACTGATCGGAATGAGAGAGCGGGTGGTGTCGCTCAACGGCTCAATTGATATCCGGGGTGTAACAGGCAAGGGAACAACCATTCGTGCCGAACTGCCGGTTCTTTATGAAAAAAAGGAGTCCGCTTAATGGAAGGTAAAATCAGGGTTCTTATCGCAGACGACCATGCGGTGGTCAGAGAAGGCTTCAGAAAAGTATTGGAAGAACAATCTGATATGGAAGTTGTCGGAGAAGCCGGAGACGGTCTTCAGGCATTGAAAAAGGTCAAAGCTTTAACGCCGAATGTCGCGTTGCTGGATATTGCCATGCCGGAGTTGACCGGTCTTGAGGCAGTCAAACTCATCAAAGAGGCTGTGCCGGAAACCGAAGTGGTGTTGCTGTCCATGCACAACAAGGATGCGTATGTGCATCTGGCATTGGCAAGCGGCGCAAAAGGCTATGTGCTGAAAGCATCGCCATCTTCCGAAGTGGTGGAAGCGATTCGCAAAGTTCATAGCGGCGAATATTTTTTAAGCTCCAAAATCAATTCCCAACTGATTACATCATTTTTAAAGCGGCAGACAGAAAAGCCGCCTGAAAGCGGTTATGATCTTCTTTCCGACCGGGAGCAGCAGGTGTTCCGTTTTCTGGTGGAAGGAAAAAGCACCACCGAAATTGCCGACATTCTGTGCATCAGCACCAAGACCGTAGAAAAGCACCGCGCCAATACCATGAAAAAGCTTGATCTTCATAACATGGTGTCTATGGTCAAATACGCCATCAAAATCGGACTCATCGGACCGGAGTTGTGGGAAGATGTATAGCCGTTAATAGAAAACCCTCCCCGAAATTCGGAGAGGGAATTTTTTTAAGAGTTATACAGCCGGATAGATATGAGAATCTCCGGTGCGTAAGACGCCTAAAAACATGCCTTCCGGCACTTCGGGGAATCCGTCATAGTGATACAGCATACATTTTTTCTGAACTTCGGGCGACATCCGATTAATCAGGTCCGAAATATGCGGATGTACGCCGGACGGAAATTTGCTGGTTTCACAATCCATATAAATCCGATTTGCCCGGCGATACAGGGTTTCAAGTTGAGGCGGCATCATGTGCTGGGTATCCGTAGGCATCAGAATATTGTAGCCGGTTGAGTGCAGAAGACTGATTCCGTAGCTCGCCATTTCTTCGGAGCTTGAAATAACGTGCATGGCAAACACCGGCGTAATTGTCCATTCGCCGCTCCCATCCCTGAAGATATGCGTAACGGTTTGTCCGTTTTCCTGCTTGCCGATCAGATGAATGTCAAAATAGGTTTCAAGGCTGACATGGGGAACCGCCTGAACCGTATCCATGCCGGGACCTACCGCCCGCTTCAACGGCTCAAGCACTTTGCGATGAATGAAAATATCAGGTTTTGCAGTGGCAGGCGGACCGGGCCACCATTCCTGATCCATCAGCAGCTTATCGGCTATGAACTGATCGCCTAACCATTCTTTTTTGGTAATCGTATAAAACGGATTGAACAGCGTGGTAAGTCCGATATATTCCATGCCGCCGATGTGATCATTATGCGGATGGGAAATATACATTCCGTCAATATCTGCCGATGTCAGCCCTACGCCTTTGAGTGCATGACGGACATCCGCGCCCACATCCAGCAGCAGCCGATACGGGCTTTTTCCATTCCGTTTGCTCGGCATATCAAATTCAATTAAAAAATTCGAGTTCCATCTCGGATCATAGAGGCGGCGGCTATGTTTGCGAATTTCCGCCTCAATCACCTCATAAGACGAATCTTTGAACTCAGGAGATTTGACAAGTTCACACACATCCTGCACAGAAACAGCCTCTGTGTAAGTGCCGGTAGCAAAAGCCGAATTAACTCCGATTGCGGTGATTTTCATAGAATTTCCTCCCTACCACTGTATTCCCAACATCAGGCAATTCAACCCGCTGCCGATTCCGAAAAATCCCACCTTATCGCCGTTAAGCAGAAAATCCCGCTCTTCGGCAATGGCTGCGGTGATCGGAAGCGATACGGTTCCGATATTCCCCAAATATTGAAAAGTCGTAAAATCTTTGTCTTTGGACATGCCGATACTCTCCAAAATGGTTTTCTGATGCGCGGAACCGACCTGATGACAGATAATTTTGTCCGGCTCAGTCCAGCCGATATTCTGCTTCAATGCGGCGTAAGTATCAATGCCCAAAGCAACACCATGCTGCAACACGCCGACAGAATCGGTTTTCATCAGATAAATGCCATCAGACATGCGCCCTGCGCCGGGTCCCCATAAGCACAACCCATGATGAGCCGTTGCATTTTTAACCACGCCGCCTATCAACTGACGTCTGCCATCAGACAGAGCTTTGTTTGTCAATAAAACCGCCACCGCGCCTGAGCCGCCGGTCAGCGTTGCAATTGTGTCTTTGAACAGCGTCATATCTTTGGCAGCAAGCAGCCGCTCAATGGTGATCTCCACAATTTCACGCGCGGATTCGCAGGACACGATAAGCCCCGCCTCAATCTGCCCCAGTTCTATGGCATTGGCAGCCTGAATCATGCCATTCAATACGCCAAGACAGGCATTGGACACATCATAAATTTCAGTGTCAGCGCCAAGCCCAAGTTTATCTGCCACCGCGCAGGCAGTCGCAGGCTCAAGATTATCCCGGCACACGCCGCTGTAAATCAGCATGTTTACTTTTTCTTTGGAAATATTTGCCGCTGCAAGGGCTTTTGCGCCTGCTTTTGCCGCGCCATCCGCCATTTTATAGCCCGGATCCCAGAATCGGCGTTCATAAATGCCGGTCAATGCTTCCAACTGCCCTTTCTTCAGATGCAGCTTATCATATACCGGCGCAAGCCGATATTCCAAATCTTCGGATGTAATGACATTGGGCGCAAGTTCATATCCGAATGCCTTGATAAAAACATTGGTGTATCGCATAGTTAAATAGCCAGTTTTTTCCTTCAGAGCTGAAGTTTATCGCTTGACATGATTTATATCACGCTTTCGTATTTTGAAAAATCTTTTTTGATATAAAACAGGCGATATCAGATGATATTGTTATGATTTTCAATAAGTTTTAGGATGAGATATGATTACCATGAACAAAAAATCAGCGCAATCAGAAAAATCAGTGTAATCAGCGGTTCAAATCCCTGTCCTGAACCAAGATTCACAGGATTTTAAGATTGCCATGATTGAATCAGGATTAAAAGATGATGACGGATTGAAGGATGATAATATCTTTACATCCCGCTCTGTCAGTCATGATTCGGAAGATTCATAACTCTGTTTCTCCAGACAAATTCAATACTTCCCGATACATTGCTCCGCTAATCCAAAAATGATGATGCGATTTCAGTTCATCCATTAGCGGTTTGACAGATTGAATTAATCCTTTTTTCTTGGCTTGAACCAGAATTCCCAAAGTTCCGGTTATCGGTATCCTGTGTTGTTTGGCAAAGAATCTGGCATCTTTGTCATCCAAAAGACATAAATCGGCTTTGTTTTCCATGCAGATACATAATGCTTCTGCCTCTCCTTTGTGCAACTGCCCAAGTATCTGATAAAAAAAAGCAGGACTTTTCACTTTCAGAATCACAAAAAATTCATCTTTCAGACATTGCTGCCACTGACGGTTATCTGAAAATGAAGCATCAATTTCATACCTGACTGCCGCAGGGATATGAATTTTTTCAAACATCAGACGCAGAATATCTGTCCGATTCAGATGAAGAAAATTGCTGATCGGAGTAGTGTTGCTGACAATCATAACACCCGCTCCAGACAGTTGATATCTTCCTTCAGTCCGTCAGCTTCGCCGTGAATCGGAATTTCATGTTCCGCCAAAAAACGCTCAAATTCAAGCCTGTCCATTTTAAGCAGATACGCCCCCTGTGCCGAAGTGATAATCTCCTGTTCAAACAGACGGATTACCAATTCCTGCATAATCATCTGCTTCGCACACTTCGGCGGAAGCCTCAGTTGGAACGCAATTTCCTGCGGAATTTCTATCACTATGGACTGCATACTTTTTCTCCTGACACAGCACTCTTTTTATTGTCCTGAACCAAGATTCACAGGATTTTAAGATTAGCAAGATTATGCAATCACTTTTTAATCTTGGTAATCCGTTAATCCTGAAAATATAGGTTCAGACTATCAGCATAATCAAGGGTTCAGAGATTATCACATCCTTACATCCGTTATAAGTTCGCAGAACTTCATCTTTTTCCTTCAATCCTGATTCTCGAATGTACTTTTAATAATAGACAAAATCTGCTCAGGCGTAACGACTCTGACAGGCGCGTTCTGATAATCTGCAATATTTCTGGTTACAATAAACGAAGCACCGCATAAAAGCGCGGCAGAACATTGCAGAGCATCTTCAAAATCATTCATCGGCAAATGAAGAGCAACCGAAACATCTTTATCAGATGTCGGAGGAATCTGAATAAACTGGCATAAATCCGAAATAAAAGCTTTTGCTTCATGCCTGCTTTTTGCTTTTGCGGCAATATAGAAAAAGTTTGATACCGAATGCCATGCAATAAAACCCGTTCCCGGATATGATTCAAGATAATCAAGCAATTCACCGGATGTATTGCAGAAAGGCTCACGCCCCAATCCCACATCCAACAACACATCGCAATCTATCAGAATTTTCATAATTTATAGCGTTCCTTCAGATAGTCGAATCGCGCATCAGCGCAGGTGTTTTTGAAATATCCGAGCCATTTCTGGGAAAAAGTTTTCTTCTCTGATAAACGGTGATACTCTGCACTTTCTGTAAATATTTCATCGCGTCTGAAATATCCGAGATACTCACAAATCAGTTGCTCCACTGTTTTGTTCATACTTTTTGCCGCATGATGGGCTTGTTGAAACAGATTATCCTCAATCGAAACAGTAATATTCATCTGAAATCTCCTTTTCATCCTTCAATCCTTATAAAATCCTTACATCCTGATTCACAATCCATGTCCTGAACCAAGATTCACAGGATTTTAAGATTGCCAAGATTATGCAATCACTTTTTAATTTTGGTAATCCGTTAATCCTGAAAATCCCGGTTCAGACAATCAGCGTAATCAACGGTTCAGAGATTATCACATCCGTCAATAATGATTCAAAAAAATCAGCACGGATTACTTATACACATCGCCTCTTGTATCTGCCTTATAGAAATAAATCAGAATCTGTTCCTCTATAAGTGCATAAAGAAAACGATATTTTCCAAGCCTCAGCCGATATTTATTATGGCTATCCTTCAACTTCTTAATATCCAAGCTGTTTCTGAAAGGATTGCTCTGTAATTCCGAAATAGCTTCTGCAATACGGATTCGCTCCTTCGGGGTGCGGGAGTCTATGAATTTGGAAACTTGTTTCTGAAGTATTATTTTATACATCAGCAGACTGTCCCATCATCCATGCAGATTTCAATATATCAAAATCCGAAACATCTCCGCATTTCAGATCCCGAAGAGCCTCAGCATAAGCATGACGATCCTCTTCCGTTTCATAAACTTCCGTTTCATCTTCAATAATTTCAACGGGCTTTATCCGACGTATCTCATGAATAAGCGTTGAAAACTCCTGCTCAGGAAGCAGAATATAATTTCCTTTTCGGATAGGATGAATAATAAACATTATGTGTTAACTCCTTTTCTCTCATAATCATGGCAATCAGCATCATCAGCGTAATCAACGGTTCAAATCCCTGTCCTGAACACGATTCACAGGATTTTAAGATTGCCAAGATTATGCAATCACTTCTGATTCATTCCCTAAAAACCCGATTCATAAAACAGCCTTATTGACAACGCTGTGATTTCGACTATAATAGCACAAATTATGGACGAAAAACGCTTCAGACTCATTTACGATACCGAATTCATTGCCCAATTAAAGGCAATTGAACGCAAACATCATGCGCTGATACGAAACGTCATAGAAACTCAGCTTTCTTACGAACCGAATACTGAGACCCGTAATCGTAAGCTGCTGACTCCTCCGACAGAATTCGGAGCGCGTTGGGAACTCCGATTCGGTAATAAAAATCAATTCAGGATTTTTTACAGCACATATCCCGAAACTGCCGAAGTCCGTATTCTGGCAATAGGCGTCAAACACCGAGAACGTCTGTATATCGGCGGAAAGGAAGTAAAAATATGAATACCGTTCCCATTACAGAAGTCAAAGCCCGTTTCAGTTCTTATATTCGGAAAACTCGGAAGAGTCCCGTAGTTGTAACAAAAAACGGAAAACCCGTAGTCGTAATGCTTCATATCACAGATGAAGACGAATTGGAACGTATTCTGCTTGCCAACTCGCCGACATTTCAGGCTATGCTGGATGCTGCCGAACAGCGCATCACAGAAACCGGCGGAATCGGACACGAAGAATTGTGGAATATGGTCGAATCAGAATTTTCAGCAGACTGAACCGCTCATTCTCAGGATTATCGCTGATCTGCATGATTAAAAAATCAGAGGAATCAGCATCATCAGCGTAATCAACGGTTCAAATCCCTGTCCTGAACACGATTCACAGGATTTTAAGATTGCCAAGATTATGCAATCACTTTTTAATCTTGGTAATCAGTTAATCCTGAAAATCCCGGTTCAGACAACCAGCAAGCCTGCTGACCTATGGGGAGAAGCACAGCCGGAACCCGATGACGCCACCCCGGGGCGGGGCTGCCGCGGTCCGCCGCCCGGCAAAAACGGGCGCCGCCGCTCCAGCCGCCCCCGCGAAGCACACGAGCCGAGCCTGACGATGGTCCCGTAGGATCGGTAACAGAACCGCTCGGATAATACCCATACCAATCCTGACACCACTCCCATACATTTCCATGCATGTCATACAAGCCCCAAGTATTAGGCTTAAGCAGACCTACCGGTTGGGTTCTTGTTTTATTGGAAAAGAAAAGTGCCAACAGACCTTCAGTATACCATGCGTACTCCTTCAATCTGTCTGTATCATTTCCGAAACAATATGCTGTATTACTACCGGCTCTTGCCGCATATTCCCATTCCGCTTCCGTCGGCAGGCGGTACTTGCTCGTGCCTTCTTTCTGATTCAGACTCTTGATGAATTCCCGTACATCATTCCATGAAACATTTTCAACAGGACAGTCATCTCCGCGGTCTTTGAATTTCGACGGATTATTCCTCATCACCGTCTTCCACTGAATCTGCGTTACCTGAGTGGTCTGCATGTAAAATTCTTTGGTCAATGTTACTTCGTGCTGAATCTCATTATCGCATCTGCCCAGCTCATTCGGCGGGCTGCCCATTATGAATGTTCCCAGTGGAATATACACAAACTTCATGCCAAGGCTGTTGGTAAAGGCTGGTTTTGATATGTTACCTCCTGCTTTCGGCTGTAATGGCGGAGGTGTTGACGGACGCAAGGGAGGATAGGACAGCGCAGGTTTTGTCTGAACCGAAGTCTTCCGAATCGAAGGCAGCGGCTTCTGAGTCGGCAATATTTTGGACTGCCCGGACGGACTTATCGGAAACGGGTCATTTTTCAGCAGGTTTTTACGCTCGCACCAAGTACACCTTGCCTGTGTCCCGATATAACTGTGATGCTGATTCTTCGGACACACAACCAGTTCGCTTTCGGCATTGTCCAACGCGCCTAACCAGTCTGCTGCTTCGGGACGGACATAAGGATTCTGATGCCCCTGAATGAAACAGCGTTCAAAATTCTGCCATACTTCGGGATGCAACACATCAGGATGCAAGGTGAACTTCGTCAGATTGGGAAACAAGCCCTGTCTGATTCTGTTTCCGATTTCCGGCGGATTTGCGCCCCGGAACGGATGACTGCCTTCCATGAGAAGCAGGAATATCAGCACTGCCAATGCGAAGCGGTCTTGTTCCGGCGTGCGGTCAACAAGAGACAATTGTTTGCCCTGAAGTTCGGGAGCGATATAGTCCGGCTTTCCCACAGGACAACGGAATACCTGCCCATTCGGATGCCGCACCTGAAACGAGTC
>DYRC01000218.1:1532-7067 GCA_020718925.1 Desulfonema limicola | reverse complement strand
CAGCCATAATCTTGGAAGTTGAGAGATATTGTCGTGCATAAGAATTTCGGCAAGCAGCCCCAAGACGCTTTCAAACGTATTCTTCAAATCCTCATGTTCTGATAAAACAACAGTACAATCAAATCCTTGCGCTTTCAATTCATCAGACAATCTTTTGCCAAAGCCGCCGCCTTTATTCGCCAAAACAAGCTGATTTATTGGTTTACCACCCAGCTTTATTAAAGGATTGCCGCGTTCTTTGACCTGCCAGACCGTTTCATACAACAAATTCTCACGCAGCAGTGGTTCCCGATTCAGACGCCTTGCGACAAACCCGTTGATTTCGACAATCAATTGTCCGGTTTCATCAGACAAGGAAATATCGCCTTTGACCCCTCCCCGAAGCGGAGAGGGGAGTTCAATGTCCCGGGGAGACTCCCCCTTCCCTTTCAGGGAAGGGGGGCGGGGGGTTAGGTTAATATGACACCACAACTTTTGCTTCTTATCCGGTGGGCGGTAAAATCGGATTTCCTCAGCGGAAAACGGAATATAAATATTCCCCTCTTGAGAGGGGCAGGGGTGTGTTCCTTGAGAGGATTTGGGGTGTGTCAGCGCCGGTCCCCGAATACAGAAAAATTGAAAGCAGGAATCAATGATGCCCGGATGAAGCTGATAATCAGACAAATTCGGCAGATCAGGAGAGCTAATCTGACAAAATGCTTCTGTTTCTTTACTCAGAATTTTTTCGATTCGGCGAAACGAATCTCCCAGATGATGACCCATTTTACGAATTTCATCATAGAGAACATGAGATTCCTCGGAAAATGAGTAGTGAGAAGTGAGAAGTGAGAAATGAGATGATTTATCGGGGGCGGACATCCGCATTTTTCCGGTAATATGGGTTTGCCAGTTGTCGTTTGTTTCTTTGCCGGATGGTGCGCTGAGTAATTGAAAAGAGTAATTCTCCCCTTGCGGCGTGAGTGCCAGATGAAGGGTTCGTATCTCATCATCTGCAAGAATAACAGGCTCTTGTAACAGCAAATCTTCGATAATGCAGGAATCCGAACCGAATGATACTTTTGCGGCATTCAGAAGCATGGCGATATGGGATGCGCCTGCGACTACCAGAGTTCCGAAAAGCCGATGATCCTCAAGATATTCGGGGCTGCCTTTTCCGAATTGCGCTTCAAAGCGGATTTCTTTGGAAAACGGAATGTGAATCCGGCGACCCGGCAGTTTGTCCGAAGTCCGAGCCGTGAGCATTGGCGGGCTTGTATCTATCCAATATCGTTCACGCTGAAACTCAATCACACCCCTGCCCCTCTCAAGAGGGGATTTCGGCACATCGGATGATTCTGCTTTTGAAAATTCCGATTCTTCCAAAACAATGTGAGCATTGGTTCCTGAAAATCCGAAAGAACTGACTCCGGCAATCCGGCGGTTTTCAATCGCATTCCATTCTCTGAGCGTTGTCGGAACTTCCAATTCCAGTTTATCCCAGTCAATGTGCGGATTCGGCGTTTTGAAATGCAGATGCGGCGGAATCTGTCTGTGCTGCAAAGATAAAACAACCTTGATAATTCCGGCAACGCCCGCAGCAGCTTCAAGATGTCCGAAATTGGTTTTGACAGAACCAATAAGCAGAGGCATTTTTCGGGGAGCTTTGCAAAACACTTTTCCCAAAGAGCGGACTTCAATCGGATCGCCTAATGATGTTCCCGTACCATGCGCCTCAATATAACTTATCAAATCCGGTTCGATGCCCGCGACAGCCAATGCCTGACGAATGACATCTTCCTGAGAAGGTCCGCTGGGGACGGTCAAGCCGCCGCTGGGTCCGTCCTGATTCACGGCTGATCCGCGAATAACGGCAAGTACGGAATCGTTGTCTGCAATGGCATCTGCAAGCCTTTTCAATATAATCACGCCGCAGCCTTCACCTCTGGCATAGCCATCTGCCGAAGCGTCAAAGGTTTTACAGCGACCATCAGGTGCAAGCATTCGTGCTTTGCAAAAATTGATGCTCGGCTCAGGCGCGAGAATCAAGCCCACTCCGCCGACAATTGCCATGCCGCATTCCCGATTGCGTAAGCTTTGGCAGGCTAAATGAACTGAGACCAAAGAGGATGAACACGCTGTATCCACAGACATGCTGGGTCCCGTAACTCCCAAAAGGTATGACAATCGCCCTGCGGCAACACTCAGCACGGTTCCGCTGACATAATACGCATCAATGCGTTCCGGAGCCTGCAACGCCATGCGAAGAGACGCATAATCAAATGTGCTGATACCCACGAACACGCCCACAGGTTTTCCGAATAAGCTGTCTGTCGGCTGATGAGCATGTTCCAACGCTTCCCACGCTGTTTCCAGCAGCAATCTCTGTTGCGGATCAAGGCTTTCCGCCTCGCGCCGGGATATTCCGAAGAATTTGACGTCAAACATATCCACATGGTTCAGAAATCCGCCATGACGGACATAGATTTTGCCGGACTTGTCAGGATTAGGATCGTAATATGCGTCAATATCCCAGCGATCACGCGGAATTTCGACAATCGCATCCGTGCCGTTTTTCAACAAATTCCAATATGCCCCCGGATCATCCGCGCCACCGGGAAAACGACAGCCCATGCCGATAATGGCAATAGGTTCGGCTTTGAGCAAATCAAGCTGAGGCATCAATGCGCGAGCCGCCACCGCAAGCTTGAGCGGAGACATTTCCGATATGCGCCGGGATACGTCGCTCATTTTCCGCCTCTCAATTCTTTCAGCAAATCGCTGTCTGATTTTTGGGCAATGTCATTTAACAAACTATCCATATCTGCATCAGTGCTGACCCCTCCCCCTGCCCCTCCCCGAAGCGGAGAGGGGAGTTCCGAAATATTTTCCGAATTTTGTATTGTTTCAGCATGTTCAGATTCAAGCATCAGGACTTCTCTACAGAGATAATTACTTAATGCCTCAACGGTCGGATAATCAAAGACCAGCGTGGCAGGAAGCGGCTTTTCCAATTCGGCGGATAAGTGATTTCTCAATTCGACCGCCATCAGAGAATCCATACCCGCATCAAACAACCGTTCACGCAATCTGATTTTTTCAGCAGATTTCAGTTTAAGCACTGCCGCCACCTGCAAGCGCACAAATTCCGATACTGATGCACGGCGATCTGCTTTCGGCATGGTTTCCAAACGTCTTGCAAAAATAGCTGATGATGCCTGCGTCTCTTTGACAACAAATTCGGATAACAGCGGTATTTGGGGAAAATTTTTCAGATATTTTGACCAATCAACCGGAATAACGGCTGCTTCGGCGATTTCCTCGCACAGCAACTGCCCCAAAATCGCCATGCCCTGTTCCGGAGCAATCGCTCCCATTCCCTGCTCGGTTAATCGGTGCTGATGCTGTTCATTCAACTCCGCCGCCATGCCGGTTTCCGACCACGCGCCCCATTGAATGCTGGTTGCGGGCAGCCCCATTGCTCTTCGATAGCGCATCAACGCATCCATAAACGCATTCGCCGCCGCATAATTTCCCTGACCCGGCGAACCGAGCAAAGACGCAACAGAGGAATAACAAACAAAAAAGTCAAGCTTCATGTCCTGAGTCAGCAGATGCAGATTCCAGCTTCCGTCAACCTTGGGTTTCATAACGCTTTTCAAACGATTTTCATCCTGTCTGAGCAATACCGCATCATCAATCACTCCGGCAGCATGGATGATTCCGCGCAAAGCAGGCATTGTTGTCCGAATCTGTCTGAATACGCCGGAAATGTCTTCTTTATCGGAAACATCTGCCTGAATCATCAGCACTTTTACGCCGCTTTGCTCCATTTCCGAAATCTGTTTCCGGGCATGATCTGACGGAGAGCCGCGCCCCACCAGCATAAGATGACGTGCGCCCTGATCTGCCAGCCACCGGGCAGTTCTGATGCCTAACGCGCCGAATCCGCCCGAAATCAGGTAAGTACAGTGCAAAGTGCAAAGTGTAAAGTGCAAAGTGGATTTTGGCTTGAATCTCTCCAAACGGAAGGCATGACGAATGCCGTTGCGCCAAGTAATTTCGTTTTCTCCGTCAGAAGTCAGAATCTCATGCAGGAGATTTTGAACATTGTTCGGATCAGAAACCGGCAAATCCGCGCATACACAGGAAATATCCGGATGCTCAAGTGCGAGAGTTCTTGCCAATCCCCATACCGGAGCCTGAAAACAGGAAAAAGGATTGGCGGTTGTTTCAGAATATACGCCCTGCGTAACGATCCACAGTTTCAATTTGCTTGCCGATCTTGCTAATGTCTGAATCAGATGCAGCGCGCTGAATAGCGGGAGATATGAATTTGATTCATTCAGATCAAGATGCCATAGGTGAACAATGCCATGCCATGCCCGCTGTTTAAGTAATTCCTGAATATTTGAAGAATCATTCTGAAACACTGAAACTGCTTCATGCCCCAAAGCTCGGAGTTGCGCTGCCAATTCTTTGCCGATGCCCCCGTTATCAGCAAAAATCAGCCACCCCTCCCCCAGCCCCTCCCCGAAACGGAGAGGGGAGTTTTTATCTCGCTCCCCATTCCCTTTCAGGGAAGGGGGCTGGGGGGTTAGGTAATACAGCCAGTTTTTCCATTCGGCATCATTGCTCTGAAACAATGCTTGCCGATTAGCTGTCTTAAATTCAAAGCCCGAAACTTCTGCAAAAATATTGCCGTTGTCATCAAACAGGCACAGTTCCCCCGCATTTTGCTTATCTGATGCGCGTTTGGCATGACACCACAGCACGGCATTCGGATCAGGGCGTTTATAAAATTTCAATTCAGAGATGGAAAACGGCACATACAAATCACTGCTTCCGGTCAATTCCGATGCTTTGACTCCCCAAAAGCTGCTCAAAAGTTGAAAACAGGTATCCAAAAGCCCCGGATACAGTTGATAATCATCCGCACTATCCGGCAAATCAGGTTTTTCAATTCTGCACAAAGCTTCTTTTTCACCCTGCCAAAATTCCTGTCCCCATTGAAACGCCGTACCTAATTTGTATCCGGCTTGATGAAGGTTGGCGTAAAACCCCACCCCCGACCCCTCCCCGGAACGGAGAGGGGAGTTTTTATCCTGCTCCCCCTTCTCTTTCAGGGAAGGGGGCTGGGGGGTTAGGTCAACGCGCAGTTGTCCGCTGACATGCGTTATCCACGAACTTTCCGAACTGTCATCATCATGTTCGCCGCAACTGATCAGGCGGAATGCAAATATCTCAGAGTTCTGAGGAGTCAGAATCAACTGAACTTTTCGGAACGATGATTCGGAAAGCACCAGCGTACGCGAGAAAAGCACCTCTTCCAAAACACAGCTTTCTTTCCCAAAGGCAAGCTTTACCGCAGACAGCACAGTTGACACATGAGAAGCTGCCGGAGAAATTACCTGTCCGAATATCCGATGATCGTCCATGAATGGCGGCGATTCAGGGCTTAACAGACTTTCAAAACGGATTTCCTGAGAAAATGGCAATCGCAATCTTTTGCCTAAGAGCGGATGAATATCAGTGTTATGTGTTAAGTGGAAAGTGTTA
>DYRC01000218.1:0-1432 GCA_020718925.1 Desulfonema limicola | reverse complement strand
AGTGTTATGTGTTAAGTGGAAAGTGTTAAGACTGCCCTTCTTAACACTTAACACATCACACTTAACACTTGAAACCCAATATCGCTCTCTCTGATACTCAGGCATTCGGATTTTTGCATTTTGCATTTTGCATTGCTTTCCAACACGATGTGGGCATTGGTTCCGCTCATGCCGAAAGAACTCACGCCCGCCATTCGGGATTCCCCTCTTGAGAGGGGCAGGGGTGTGTTTTTTGTGGGAACTTTGAACGGATAGCGATCCCAATCAAAGCGCGGGGTTGGTTGGCTGAAATGCAGATGTGGCGGAATTTCCTGATGTTGTAAGGCTAACACGGTTTTCATCAATCCCGCAATGCCTGCCGCAGCCTCCAGATGACCGAAGTTGGTTTTCACAGAACCGATAACTATATGATGTTCTTTGAAGACTGACGCCAATGCGCTAAGTTCAATCGGATCGCCCAATGATGTGCCTGTACCATGAGCTTCAATATAGCCGATCTGAGACGGCTCTGTTTTAGCATTGCTCAATGCGCGGCGAATCAGGGCTTCCTGCGCCAGTTCATTCGGAACGGTCAGTCCGCTGCTTGCGCCGTCATGGTTGATCGCGGAACCGCGAATCAAGGCTAAAATATTGTCATTTTGCGCCAAAGCATCCGATAATCGTTTCAGCACAATCATGCCGTAGCCTTCGCCTCTTCCGAAGCCGTTTGCGCTGCTGTCAAAGGTGCGGCATAAACCGTCAGGCGACAAGACATGCGTTCTGCATAAAAAGACCGTGATTTCGGGCGAAAATACCAGATGTACGCCGCCGGTCAACGCCATATCGCACTCTCTGCTGCGAAGACTCTGACATGCCAGATGAATGGCGACCAAAGATGATGAACACGCGGTGTCCAGTGTCAGATTAGGTCCGTTCAAACCCAGCGTATATGAAAGCCGTCCCGAAGCAAAACAGAACAGATTTCCCGTGCCGCTATATGCATTGATTCGGGTCAGATCACCGCAATTGAATTGAAACCGGCTGTAATCGCTCTGACCGATGCCGACAAATACGCCGGTTTGAGGAATACCGACGAGTTGTTTGGGATCTATTCCGGCATGACATAACGCTTCATAAGAGACTTCCAAGAGCAATCGCTGCTGCGGGTCCATGCTTTCCGCTTCTCTGGGAGAGATTCGGAAAAACGAAGGATCGAACTCATCTGTACGATCCAGAAATCCGCCATGACGAATATAGATTTTCCCGGGCGCGTCGGGATCCGAATCATACAGCGCGTTCATATCCCAGCGATCTTTGGGAATTTCCCGAATGCCGCTTTGTCCGCTGCGTAAAAAATCCCAGTATTTTTCAGGCGTATCTGATCCGCCGGGAAAACGACAGCCCATGCCGATAATCGCTATCGGCTCGGATTTTGCCCGCTCATAAGATTCGA
>DYRC01000217.1 GCA_020718925.1 Desulfonema limicola | reverse complement strand
GACCTAACCCCCTGCCCCCTTCCCTGCGAGGGAATGGGGAAGACTCCCCTCTCCGTTTCGGGGAGGGGTCGGGGGAGGGGTTCTAACGGAATGCGGGGAAGTTCACGTTTCAGATTCTGCTCGTATTTTTGACGATATTCGGGATCATGCAGAACCGCATAGACATAATGAAAAATGTCTTCTTTGGTGATTTCTGAATTGTTATAGTGGCTTATGAACTGATTCAAGCCCCAGTCTGTGATGTTGTCAAGGCGGGTGCCATTTTCATCGTAGCGGTAGAGCGGAAAGCAAATCGAATCCCCATTAAAATGAAGATCAATTATATACTTCGACGACAGAACATTAAATTCTTTGTTTTTTGATACATTTACAGCAATTATAATATTTTCATTTCTTTTTATGCCGGGAAAAATTTTCGGAATAAGTGATCTCATTTCATTCAATTCTTTGGAAAAATACATCTTTTTCTTCACAAAAGGTCTGTAAAGACTTTCAATAATCAGATTTTTATCAAACTCATACAACTTACCGTTTTCCAAATCTTTTTTGACAGCCCTCGTCCACTTGATTTTATAGTCAACAAATTTGCTGACCGGGCGCTTTCTCTTCAGAGTATCATATTTTTTAACATGCTGATTATAATTATTAATAAGATATTTTACCTTTTTTTCCAAAAATTCTGCCGAAAAAGCATAGACCCATTCATCTCTGTTTGTAACAACTCCCAAAGAAAACAGCTTGAAAACAGATTTTTCATCATCCTGCTTTTTTGCCGCTTTAGTTTCTTTGTCTGCCAGCGGCAGAAGTGTATCGAAATCATTATCCGTGAGATTGATCCAGTTATGATCTTTATCGGGGATTACCCGCTTGAAATTCAGCGTCTTCAATTCACTGAAAGACAGAAATTTTTTCTTGTCATCGGCTCTGAGATAATCATCAACCGCGGTGTACCATATTTTACAGCCTGTTCCGCCTTCTTTCTTCACCAGAAAGTAAATCGCAATTCCCACCCTGATTTTATCGCTGAAAATATTTCCGCCCTCTTTACGCCTGCGCTCGCTGCTGGTTCTGGCATTTCCTTTCAAATCGATGATATAAATCTCATTGAACTCTTCGGCAACCACCTTTCTGAAGCCGTCATAAGTCCGGGCGTCAACAAACGAATTATTGGAAACAAACGCAACAATGCCGTTTTTATTGTTGTGAAGCCGCTCCGTAGCCCATCGGAGAAAACGGGCATACATATCGTAAAGCTTTGTTTTCTGGGCGCTACTCTGAGCAATGTAGGTGGCTCTGATACGCTCGTCAATATCCGGATATTCGCGGTTTTTATTGTTCTCATTCTCATTCAGCTGATTGGCATTGTAAGGCGGATTGCCGATAATCACAAAAATATCCTGTTTATTCTGATTGCGGATACGCGCCGTATTTTCAACCGTCATGGAAAACATATCATACTGTTTTCCGTTGAATATCGTGTGATCCAGCGTATCCATAAAGCAGATATTTTTAAATTCGGCAAACTGCCCCATTTTCTGCTTGTAGGTGAATTCGATATTCAGGTTTGCGATATAATACGGCAGAATCGAAACCTCGTTGCAATGAATTTCTTCGGCATATTTGTGCGGCAGTTGCGCTTTCGGAATGTATTCGATAAGTTCGGTAACAAATGTGCCGGTGCCGGTCGCCGGATCAAGAATATGAACGCCCGGATCACTTAATAGCTTTCCGAAGCATTTATGAAGCAGATAATCCGTGCTTTCAATCATAAAACGGACAATCTCATCCGGCGTATAAAAAATTCCGAGTCTGTCCGCAGCTTCGGGATTGTAAGCGGTATAGAAATTCTCATACAGGACTTTGAGAAATTTCTGTTTTTCATGATGATTTGCGATATCCGAAGCATGACGCCGGATGACTAAGTAATAATTTTCAATACCTGCAATAATATTGCGCCGGATGTATCCTGTGAAAAATGTACTGACGACATTCTCCAATTCGCGGGAAATATTGTTCTCACGGTGAAACTGTGATTCATTGAACACACTGAGAAAAATTTCTTCGGTAAGAATATGCTGAATCATCATTTCCCGCACATCTTCGGGCATGATGCCCGGATTGACAGAGCTTCTGCAAAGCTTCAGAAAACCGTCCCGTGCTTTCTGAAAAGCCTGATTTTTCAGGGATTCATCGGCAATTTTTTCTCTGAGGCTTGTCAGGATTGTGGGAATATCTTCTCTGAATTTCTCAATCGCTTCGCGGAATGATCTGACTTCGGGACGTTCATAGCTTAAAAATTTGGCAATAATTTCATCAAGCTTCTGAGCGTTACGCATGGAAATATCCATGACCCTGACGCCGCCCTGAAACAGAACCGCCCGCTTCGAATCTTCAAACAGAATATTGTCATCAGGATAGCCCCGGTCAAATTTGGCTTTTATTTCGGCATTGAGATCATCATATTCATCTTTGCTTTCCCAGTAGCCCCAGTCCAGACGCAGCGCATCCTTTACCGTGCCATCGGGTCTGATATGCTTATTTTTATATTCAAGCTCCGGCACAATCACGAAGTTTTTAGCCGCGCAATAGCGGTTCAGCAGCGCGTAAAATGCGTTCCGTATAGCGGTTTCATTGTGAGAGCCGCCGTACTGAATCAGTTTTTCAAGCTCTGAATAATATTGTTGAATTAAGAGTTCTGACATCTGATAATCCTTTATCCGCAAATTCCGATGGCGCAGATCGTTACCTGAACATTGGCAATGCGACCCTGAGCAGAAAGTTTCTGCAAAATGCCTTCATCTTCCACCGGCACAAAAAATACCAGCGTAACCGCTTTCAATCCCATCTGCGCGGCATATTCGGCTGCCTGTTTTGCGGAGTGTCTGATTTGTCTGGAATCCGTGAATCTGACCACTTCGATAATGCCTTCTTTGCTATCGGATCGGATATGCAAATCCACCTTGCCGTTTCCTGCCGGAAGTCTGGGCGTGATGTCGCAGTATCTTCCGATGGCGGATTTCAGCCATGAATATAAGTGAAAATGTCCGATAACTTCGTTAAAGCGTAAATCTTCCGGCTGTTTTTTCCAAAAATCCAAGCCCTTGTCTTTGAGACGCTTAAGATAATGCTGATACCGGCGGACAATGCCCGGCACGTTCAGAAACGGTTTATCAAACACATCTGCCAGATCATCCAACGGGTCAAGGGCAAGAATCGGGGTGCGGTCTCCGATAAGCGTGTAGGTGAGCGCGTCATAAACGGACTGCTGAATATACGGCGAAGAAAAGCGGCTGACAGACATTTCTCTGCCTTTTGCGTCCGCTGCCAGATCATAGTCAATAATTCCGTTCAGATATAAGTAATTACACCAATCTGCCCGAATGCTGAAAGCAATATCCGAGCGCCCGAAAAGTTCGATAATATAACTCCGGTATTCGCCTTTTGCTTTTTCGATAAGATTTGAGACTGTCGGATTCCATTCGGTGCTGCACGCATGAAGATAGGTTTTATCCCAGTCTCTTTTGCGGATAATAAGCTTTCTTCCCGGATTGAATTTTTCGGTCAGCAGCTCCCCGAACCATGACACCAGCCCCGGCTGCCCCCGTGTAACCTCAAAAATGGCGTCTGTTACAATGGGGTCTATTTTCTGAGATGACTGATCCTGATACTGCTCAAATATCTCCCGAACCTCGGCTTTTGTCAGATTCGGAACATGAAGGGAACGCTGGATATTGAACGGGTCTCCGGTCTGAGAATCCGATCCTTGTATGGCTTTAACCCCGATCATCGCCAGTCCGTGAAGCAGATAGCTTTCTTTTTTCAGAAAAATGTCCCGAAACACCGACATCAGGCGGATAATAACGGACTTGGGAAGAACATCAATTTCGTCAATGAACAGAATCACAGGTCTGTCAAACGGCGATGTTTTTCTCTGAAACAGGGCGGTAAAATCCTCCCATGTCTGCAACGCATGGATTTCCATATCAAATCCGTCAAGAAACAGGCGGGGAACGTATCTGAGAAAATGCTCGACAGGTTCATCTTCTTCCATAACAATGCCTTGCAGAGAAAGATATGCTGCGACAAATCGTTCGCTGCAAAGATTTTTAAGCAGGTTTGCGGCTTGGCGGATCAGCCATGTTTTGCCGGTCTGCCTTGCGCCCCACAAGGTGAAATAATGTCCGCCCTTTTCAAGATCGCCTATCAGATAATCCATGCACTGCCGGATAAGCTCTTTGCGCTGTACGCAGAAATGCTGTTCAGCATCCGCAGGTCCGTAAGAATGAAATCGCCTCATGGGCTGCCTCCTCAAATCATGCGTGAGCATCGGATACCCTCCGAATCGCATAAGCAATATCGCGCATGGAAAAAGGCTTGATAATCACTTCTTTAATACCGACATCACTGAGTTTTCCATGCAGTTTTTCCCTATGCGCGGTACAGAGAATGATGGGAACTTCGGGACGAATGGCAATGATGGCTCTTGCAAACTCTTCGCCGCTCATCTCAGGCATTTTCATATCGGTCATTACCAAATCAAAGTCTTTAGGATTTTTTCTGAAAATTTCCAGCGCAGATGCCGGATTTGTATTTATAACAACATCATAGCCGAGCCGATACAGCATCTGCTGAACAAGATTCAATACCGGCTTTTCATCATCCACCATCAGAATTTTCTCCTTGCCTCTGGGAAGAGGTTTTACATCCGGGGTCTGCAACTGCGGGGATTCGACTTCGATACACGGAAGAAATACCTCAAATGTCGAGCCTATGCCGACCTGACTTTGCACGTTTATTGTTCCGTCAAGGCGTCTGACAATCCCCTGAACCACCGCAAGCCCCAGCCCTGTTCCTTCATAGCGATCTTTGGTGCTGAAATACGGATCAAAGATGCGTTCCAGCATTTCCGGTTTTATGCCGACGCCCGTATCTCTGACCGCAAGTCTCACATAACTTCGTGTTTTATCCGGGGATTCGGATTTTTCCATCTCAACAGAAGACAAGCTTATCTCCAAGGTTCCCGCGTCCGATGGCATTGACTGACAGGCATTAGCACATAAATTGCTTAATATCTGCCGGATCTGTGCCGGGTCCGCCATAATCGTATCAGATATGGCTGAAATTGTCTGATGCACTTCGATATGAGAGGGAAAAGAGGGTTTAAGGGTTTGAAGGGATTCGGCAACAATCGCGCCGATTCTGACCGGGCGAAGGTCTTCTTTTTCCGTGCGGCTGAAATCCAAGAGTTTTCGGATAATATGTTTTGCCCGGTATCCGGATTGCAGGACTTCTTTGATCTGTCCTTTGGCAACGCCATCCGGGATGTTCATGCTGGCAAGTTCTGCAAATCCGATAATTGCAGCAAGGATATTATTGAAATCATGTGCAATTCCGCCTGCAAGCGTTCCGATAGCTTCCATTTTCCGGGTATAGCGAAGCTGGTCTTCAAGGTGTCTGCGCTGCTTTTCCTGAGCATCTTTCTGCAATTTGGCGTAAAGAATCGGCGCGATCTGTGCTGACATTGCCTGAAGCAGCAGCCGATCTTTTTCATCATAGTCCGTCTCTTTATTGGCAATGAGGAGAATCCCGATGGCTTTTTCATGGTAAAGCATCGGCGAGCATAAGACATGTTTAAGCGGAATATGACCTTCAGGAAGATGAAACGGCTCAGATGCCCGGATCGTCTTTTTTTCTTTCAGTGCCTTTCCCCATAAACCGCTCCATGTTTCAGGTGGAAATATCATGGCTTTTTCAGACTCGGAAATCCTGCAATCCTGCCAATTTTTCATAAACGGACAGACCAGAGAACCTTCGGAATCTATATAACCGAATAATCCCAAGCGGCTTCTGAGCGCGTCAATGATAATGGTCATCACATGTTCAAAAACCTCTTCATCTTCAACCGTCAGAAAAATATTGGCAATCCGATTTCGGATGGCAAGCTCCCGTCTGGAATCTTCCAAGGCTCTTGTCCGTTCCGTAACGATTTTTTCCAAAAGATACTTGTCTATCCGCAACTGATCTTCGGCTTTTTTGACCCGCAGCGTAACCTTGACCTGAGCGATGAGCTCGCTTTCGTTGATCGGCGTGGTCAGAAACGCATCCGCGCCGGTTTCAAGCCCTTTTATCCGTCCTTCATATCCGGTTTTGGCAGCGGTCAGCATAATTATCGGGATGTGATTGGTAGCAGCATCTTCTTTGAGTTTTCTGCATACCTCATAGCCATTCATATCCGATATGAGAATATCCAGCAGTATCACATCCGGAGATTCGCTCTTTGCCTTTTCGATGCCTTGTGTGCCGGTTCTTGCAAGAAGAAGTGTGCAGTCGGCTATCTGCGTTTTGAGCATTGCCGAGGCTATGATAAGATTATCCTGTTTATCATCTATGACTAATATTCTGGACATACCTGTTTTCCAATCATTGTGCTTTTTTCCGAATCTGTTTTATAGATTCATATTATCTTATTCTGCACAATTCCGCAATACGTCTGATATATGCGTGTTATTTTTTTCTTGCATATTTATACCATGCTGTTCAATTCTCAGATGGACATTTGAAAGATAATTTCTATATGGAACTGATAGCCGCGAATGAACTTTATTATAATTGAGATGAGTGAGCCTTGATGAAAACTTGTCTGAAATAAATTCCTATTGTCTGTCAACTTTGAAATTACAGCTATTACGACATTTCCTGCAAATCACTTCAAACTGTTCAGGTTTATTGCGCGAATGGGGTGAAGTGAACCATGTCCGCTGACGCCTATCACACGCACATCACTGCTCCCGCAGCAGCACTTCAGCCATGATTGTGTTCCGCCATATCCGGCAGCAGATTCCGCAAGCATCATCGGCGATGAAACTGTATGAAAGTATATTTTTTCAGGAGTTTCCGTAAGTTCATATACTTCGGAAATGACAGGTTCAATATCTTTGAGTTCATGCTCTGAAACCTCTTTCCCACAAAGCTTTCCGCAACTGAATTTCAGGTTTGGTGTTTTTGCCTCTTATGCGGGACATGTTTTCGGAGCGGGTTAATTTATGAGTCATCAGAGCAATTTCAAATGTTGCGGAAAGGTCA
>DYRC01000216.1 GCA_020718925.1 Desulfonema limicola | reverse complement strand
GCACAGGGGCTTACCCCTGCAATATTGCCGAAAAATATATGATCGGGTACTTATGCTTATTATAATGAGATTTTGATAAACTTTAAAATCCAAAATGAGAATCTCTGGGCTGGAAAATTCTCCATTGACATTCCGAAGTATTTTATTTATAAAAATCATTTTCAATGCTCCGATTCAGATACGGGGCTTTTATTTTTGCTATGGGAATATTTTGATATGGATTTGAAGCTTGAAGATATAATGAGATTAATCCCTGTTCCGGAGAATACGCTTCTCCGGTGGATTAAGGAAAGAAAAATTCCGGCGTATAAGGTAAAGCACCAGTATTATTTTAACCGCGCAGAAATAGAAGAATGGATTTTAAAAAACAGGATAGATGTTTCAAAAGATATTCTTCAAATCAGGCTCACGGAAAAACCGGTTTCGCTGACAGAGCTTTTGAATCACGGCGGCGTACATTACAATATTGCCGGTGAAATCATGGAAGAAAGCATTCACAACGCTGTTGCGGCAATCAATATCCCGCAGGATTTGAAGCATGAGGATATCTGCATGGCACTGATTCAACGCGAAGAAATGATGTCAACCGCAGTCGGCAAAGGAATCGCATTTCCTCATCCGCGATGTCCTGTGATTGCAGATTCAGATCGTGAAAGCCTATCCATCTGTTTTTTAAATAATAAAATAGATTATAAAGCACTTGATAAAGAACTGGTTGATGTTTTATTTATCATTATCTCCTCAAATTCCCGAAGACACCTTGAGATACTTGCAAAGGTATCTTTTTTATGCCAGAGACAGGATTTTGTATCGCTTCTTCACAGCCACGCTGATGAAAGCTCGCTCCGCGCTTATATTGAAACCGCAGAAGCAGAATGGGCAAGAGGTAATTCCTGATGCTCCTTTATCTGTGCGGTATTGCGATGATTGTGATGGGCGGGCTGCTGTCGCTTAAAATGCCTGATGCCACGAAGGCAAAAACGGTTTCAGCATTCACGGGAATCGGAAGTATTTTTGCTGTTTATCCTTGTGTCAAGGTGTTAGCCGGAAGTGAGCCGCTTTTTTTCACGTTTTCTTTGTCAAAGACATTCGGCGATGTGCGGCTGATGATTGATATGCTTTCCGCTTTTTTTGTGATCGTGATTTCTGTGGTCAGTTTTCTCGGAAGTCTGTATGCTATCGGCTATATTCGTCCGTATTGCGATAAAAACAAAGCGTTGGGGGGCGCATTTTCTGTTTTTCAGCCTGCTGATTGCGTCAATGCTTTTAACCGTAACGTTTCATCACGCGCTTGCTTTTCTGACTGCATGGGAAATCATGTCGCTTTCCTCATTTTTTCTGCTGACATTCGAGCATGAGAAAAACGAGGTCTATGAGGCAGGACTGAATTATCTGGTGTCAATGCACATCGGCGTTGTATTTCTGATCATCGGATTTATTATTCTGGCACAATCTTCCGGCAGTTTTGATTTTTCAACTTTCAAAGCTGCGTTAAATAACGGTCATATCTCTGTTTTTACTGTGTTTATTCTGTTTTTTGCCGGATTCGGCATGAAAGCCGGTTTTGTTCCGCTTCATACCTGGCTGCCGCAGGCGCATCCGGCGGCTCCGAGTCATATTTCAGGAATCATGTCCGGTGTGATGATTAAAACCGGAATTTACGGCATTCTTCGCATCATTACCTTTATTGACTCGCCATCTCCCAAGCTTGGCTATCTTGTTCTGATCATATCCGTTATTTCAGGGCTTTTGGGCGTTGCGTATGCCATTGCCCAGCACAATCTGAAAAAACTGCTGGCATATCACAGCGTTGAAAATATCGGTATTATCGGCATCGGTATCGGCGTGGGAATGCTTGGGCTTTCATACAAGAACACGCCGATGGCAATTCTCGGATTTTCAGGCGCAATTCTGCATGTACTGAATCATTCCGTGTTCAAATCGCTGCTGTTTTATGCTGCGGGCATTGTTTATCAGAAAACGCATACCGTTGATATTGAAAAGCTTGGCGGATTGGCAAAGAAGATGCCGTTTGCAACATCGGCGTTTCTGATAGGCTCGCTTGCTATCTCAGGACTTCCGCCATTAAACGGTTTTATCAGCGAATTTTTCATATACTTAGGCATGTTCAAAGGTTTGAAAAGCGATATTCTGCTATCCGCCTCTCTTGTGTTGACGATTTCCGGGCTTGCATTTATCGGCGCAATGGCAATGCTGTGTTTTACAAAGGCTTTCGGCGTGGTGTTTCTGGGTAGTCCGCGAACCGATTATCCCGATACTTTTTTTGATGTAGGGCTTGCCATTAAAATCCCTATGATTATCAAATGCCTGATGATTGCCGGTATCGGACTTTTTCCTGCACAGGTCTTTTCAGTAATGGCAAAAATTGCTTCTCAGTTTGTTGACATAAAAGGCTATTCTCTTGAACCGACAGTGCAGATACTTGGCAATCTTTCAAGGGGATGTTTCATATTCCTGATAATAGCGGCATCGTTATGGCTTCTGCGTTCTTTTATGCTTAAAAATAGAAGCGTTTATCGTTATAAAACATGGGATTGCGGCTATCAGGCAGGAAATGTGCGTATGCAGTACACCGCATCATCGTATGCCGCCCCGTTTATCAATATTATCAAGCCGGTTTTGGATTATAAGGAATATATTGAGCATCCGGCGCGTTATTCTGCATTGTCTCATACAGAGCCTTTTGTAAGCAGGGTTCAGCCGGCTTCGGATTATCGGGAAGCCCTGAAAAAGCGCGTGGCAGATGTCTTTCCGATTTCAGGCAGCTTTGAAAGCCATACCGAAGACAGGATTGAGACCCGGATTATTGATCCGATAATCAATTTAATCATCCGTTTTTTAAACCTTTTTTCATGGATTCAAAGCGGCAACATACAGCAATATATTTTATACGGACTGATTTTTCTGGTGGCAATCACTTTATGGATAATGGGAGTTTAGGCATTGTGAAATCCGAAATGATCATACGACATGAAACGATCTCAGATATTGCGGCAATATCCGAAGTTACGGAAATTGCTTTCAGGACTCTTGAAATCAGTAATCACACAGAGCAGTTCATCATAAAAGCGCTGTGTGCCGACAACGCGCTGACGATTTCGCTTGTCGCTGAAATGAACGGGCAGGTGGTGGGGCATATTGCTTTTTCACCTGTAACCATTTCTGACGGCAGCCTGAATTGGCACGGTCTTGGTCCTATTTCTGTGTTGCCGGAGTATCAAAAGCAGGGCATTGGAAAATCCTTGATTCATAAAGGATTGTCTTTGCTGAAAGATTTGGGCAGTCAGGGTTGCGCTCTTGTGGGTGATCCGAACTACTATAACCGGTTCGGATTTAAAAATATCCCGGATTTGATTTATGAGGGGATTCCGCAGGAATATTTTCTTGCCTTGCCGTTTAATGAAACAATTCATAGAGGAAGCGTTTCATTTCACAAAGGATTTTCAGCAACCGGCTGATGCTGTGCTGAAAAATTGAGGAACTGAGTTATGGTTTTGAAAATAATCAATCTTCTGATGTTGATGATTCTGCCGTTCGTATTTATCGGAATCATCAACCGCACAAAATCGCTGTGGGGCGGAAGAAAAGGTCCGCCGATATTTCAATCCTTGTCTGATGTGATAAAGCTTTTTAAAAAAGGCGAAGTCATCAGCAATACCACCTCTTTTGTGTTTCAAATCGCGCCGGTGATAAGTTTTGCGTCAATCATCTGTGCCGGGCTTTTTGTGCCGATACTTCACCAGAAATCAATCTTGTCATTTGAAGGAGATTTTCTGCTATTCTCCTATATTTTGGCAACAGGCAAATTTTTCAGTATTATCAGCGCAATGGATACCGGATCAAGCTTTGAGGACATGGGCGCGAGCCGTGAAGCGTTATTTTCATCATTGGTTGAGCCTGCGTTTTTTATGATGCTCGGAACGCTCGGCATTATTGCGGGCGGGCTTTCTTTCAGCGATATTATTTCGTTTTCCCAGCGCGGCGAATATATTCTTCTGATTTCACTGCTTTGTGTCATAATTTTGTTTGTCATGCTTCTGACCGAAGGCTGCCGCGTTCCTGTTGACGATCCGAATACGCATCTTGAACTGACCATGATTCACGAGGTCATGGTGTTGGACAATTCAGGTCCCGGTTTTGCTCTGATACAGTATGGCGCGGCTATGAAAATGCTGATTATCGCATCTGTCATCATCAATCTTATTTTGCCGGATACGCTTTTCGGAGTGAGTTTTATTTCTGCATTTATTGCAATTATGGCTTTGATAGCAATTATCATAGGAACGCTCGAATCATTGATGGCAAGAGTGAGAATGACCCATGTGCCTAAATTTATTCTGTTTATGAGTTCAATATCTTTTATTCTTCTTTCCATTACGGTTTTGTTTGTTTACGGGAGAATCAGATGATTGATTTTATGATTATACTCTTTGGCATGACCATGATTTACATTGCCGGTACAAGCCGGATTGATGTTTATGTCCGCGCCCTTTTCATGCAGGGAATCCTTCTTTTTCTTCTGGTAATTACCGATTATGGAACTAAGCATCTGGGAAATCTTATTTTCCTTTCATTTGAAACGCTGGTTGTCAAAGCCATTGTTATTCCGATGTTTTTAACCAAAATTATTCATAAAAACGAAATTCAGCGTGAAGTTGAACCCTACATTCCCTATTTTTATTCGCGCCTTATCGCAAGCATCATATTTGCTTTGGGATTTTATGCAGCATATTGGAGCATCGGCAAAGCCCCGGATGTCCGCCCTTTGTATTTCGGAACATCGGTTTCAACGATTATTATCGGTCTTCTGATGATTGTTACCCGAAAAAAAATCATCACGCATGTTATCGGATTTATGCTGATTGAAAACGGAATCTTTTGTCTGGCATTGTCCATTGCAAAAGAAATGCCGTTTATCGTGGCTCTGGGCGTTCTGCTTGATTTGTTTATCGCAGTATATCTGTTCGGGCTGTTTATTAACAAAATCCACGATACGTTTGCGGAAACAGACGTTCAAACGCTGAGTCATTTAAAGGATTGATATTATGATGATTGCAATGATTCTGCTGACGCCGCTTATTCTCAGCATATTGATTTTTATGCGTAAATCCGAAAAGTTCGGGGGCGTATGCAATTTATTCTATGCGATAGTGCTGTTAATAGCATCTTTCAGGCTGTATCTGAAACCGGACAGTTTTACTCACTTTTTCGGCACAGATCAGGTCAATATCCTATTTCTTCTGATACTTGCGGTTCTTTATCTCGGCGTTTCTTTTTATAATACCGAATATATAAAGCATAAAAAAGCAAGCGCGTACAGTCATGCGCTTTATGCTATAAATTTTCTGCTGTTTCCGGCATCTATGGCAGGCGTGATTTTAAGCACCCATCTCGGAATGCTTTGGGTTTTTGTGGAAGCGACAACGCTGACCAGCGCGTATCTGATTTACTTCAATCAGTCAGGTTCTTCGCTGGAAGCGACTTGGAAATACATCTTTATCTGCTCAGTCGGTATTGCGCTTGCATTTGTGGGAATTATCATTTTATCCATGGGATTAGGAAATTCCGACTCGTTGTTTTTCGATGATTTGTACAAAAATGCCAAATTGATAAATCCGTTCTGGCTCAAGCTTTCATTATCGTTTATTCTGGTCGGATTCGGCACAAAGGTTGGGTTTGCGCCGGTTCATGCGTGGCTTCCTGATGCCCATTCCGAATCGCCTTCGCCGGTCTCTGCACTGCTTTCAGGAACGCTTCTGAATGCCGCTCTTTTGGGTGTTATCCGGGTCAGCAAGATTTTAAAACTTGCCGGACTTGAATGGTATGTCAACCATCTGCTTCTTCTGATGGGGTTTTTATCGCTGTTTATCTGTGCGGTATTTATCATCAGAATTAAAAATTACAAGCGGATGCTGGCGTATTCTTCTATTGAAAATATGGGCATTATTGCTATCGGGCTGGGATCGGGAGAATTGGGAACTTTTGCGGCAATGCTTCATCTGACCGCCCATTCGTTTATCAAAGCCTCACTGTTTCTGACTTCGGGCAATATTGTTCACCGATTTGGTACAAAAAACATCAGCGAAGTGCGCGGGCTTCTGAATGCGGATAAAATGACCGGGTGGCTTTGGATTGTCTCATTTATCGCAATTGCCGGTATGCCGCCGTTTCCTTTGTTTTTAAGCGAATTTTTTATTGCAAAGTCGCTTTTATCAAACGGTTCGATATTTTATACGATTCTGTTTTTCCTGTTTCTGACGATTATTTTAGCGGCGATGGGGCGATCTGTGCTGAGAATGAGTTTCGGGGATATGCCTCTTACTGACGTTCAGGTCTCTGAGCAAAAAAAGTTAAGCATTCCCGAATATCTGCCGCAATTGGTATTTTTGATGATGCTGATCATCATGAGCATGCTTCCCGGAGGATTTCTCAATCTTCTTGAACATGCTGCCAAAGGGCTGTAAGGAGGCTGATGACAATGAACTGGGCTATCGGCAAAAACGGAAAAACGCTTGCGTTAAAAGACATACCGGAATTATCGCTTAACGTATTGCGCGATGAAATTGCGATGCAATGCTCAAAAGGAAACCGCACGGTGTTGTTTTTCGGAACAACTGAAAGCGTTTATGCGGTTATGGCGGAAGATCATAATTCGCGGCTTCTGATTTCATCCGCCCGGATTACAAAAGACAATGTTTATCCGTCTCTGACAAAGGATTTTCCCGCGCTGCATGTATTTGAACGGGAATTGTATGAGGATTGCGGCATTGTCCCCGAAGGACATCCATGGCTTAAAGGAATCCGCTATCCGTTTTATCGTCATCATCCTGAAAAAACAATGGAAACGTATCCGTTTTTTACGATGGAAGGCGAGGAAGTTCACGAGGTTGCCGTAGGTCCGATTCATGCGGGCGTGATAGAGCCGGGGCATTTCCGATTTATGTGTCAGGGTGAAAATGTGTATCATCTTGAAATTCAACTCGGATACCAGCATCGAGGGGTTGAACGGCTTTTTACAGGCAAAAAATTTCAGGAGCCGCTTGCCGAATCCATTGCCGGAGATTCGGTTATTGCTCATGTAACCGCTTATGCAAA
>DYRC01000215.1 GCA_020718925.1 Desulfonema limicola | reverse complement strand
ACCGGGTCGGCAGATGCTGCCGGAGGATGTTTTATCAACAGCGCGGCGCAGGAGTAAAACTGTCTGTTTCCTCCCTGATGGAGATAACCCATTGAAAAAAATGAGAACTGACAATGGCAGCCGAAGTCCTATTGTCAGCTTCAATTGTAGCGGGCAATGCGAGCGGCAGCATCGGCTTCTATTGCCTTGCCGGGGCAACTGTGGGGGATTGCAGCCCCCTATACTGGATAATATTGTCTTCTCCGGCAATAAGACTAACAGTGGTAGTTATGGGGCAATGATGGTTGGCAGATCGGGAGGTGCCCCCGGATGCAGTTGTGATTCCATTATTAAGTACCTGTCCGCAAATTTTTTGATATTTTGTAGGGGCAATCCCCTGTGATTGCCCTGTTGCGAGGGTAAGTTTTTGATATTTTGTAGGGGCAATCCCCTGTGATTGCCCTGCTGCAAGGGTAAGCACAGGGGCTTACCCCTACAATATTGCCGAAAAATATATGATCGGGTACTTACCAATAGCACTTTTACCGGGAATGGCAATGTATCAGCGTTGGTCATCAATCCACGGGAAAAAGCGTTTTTTTGTTGATTATCTGTCCGTATTCCCCTATAAATAAAGAAAATACTCATTCCCAAAACAGGAGGCGATGTCATGCGGGCATATATCAGAATTTTGACGATCTTCACGCTCATTTTCATCACAACAGGTGCGGGGCAGGCTGCCGATGCGGTAAAACAACAGGTCATATTTATTGTTGACGCTTCGGGAAGCATGGACTCTGCAATGGGAAGTAAATCAAAGATTGCACTGCTCAAAGAGGCGTTAAGCAGCGTGATTCGGGAACTTCCATCAGGCATAAATGCGGGGCTTGTTTCCTACGGCGGTCACCGTCAGGGCGATTGCAATGATATAGAAGAGCTTGTCCCGTCTGCGTCCGGGGATAGGAATCTGTTTATCAGAAAACTTGAGAGCATCACGCCCAAAGGCATGTCGGCGATTTTTCTATCTGTGCAGAAAGCCGCAGAAAAATTAAAGGGATTGACAGGCAAAAGCACGATTATCCTGATAGCAGACGGACAGGATAACTGCAAAAAAGACCCATGCAAGCTGATTCAGGATTTGCGGAAACAGGAGTTTAATTTCAATTTTTATGTGATCGGACTTGATGTCAGAGAAGAGGAAACCGCGCAATTATCCTGCATGGCAAAAGCCGGGAATGGCGCGTATTTTCCGGTAAAATCTCCTGACGAACTGACACGCTATCTCAGAAAAGCAATGGAATTATCGGAAATAAATCTCATCGCAAAAACTCCCGGCAAAACGCAGAAAACCGAGCCATCCCCAATCAGTATTGTAGAATCCGAAAAACTGACCATTACCGCAACCACCGGACGTATTCGCAAAGCCCCTTCGCTGAAATCCGAAGTATTATCTGCTCTGAAAAAAGGTGAAAAAGTCTCGGTACTTGAACGCAAAGGGGAATGGTATCGTGTTCAGTCTGCGGCGGACAAATCCGGGTGGGCGCATCGCAGCATTTTTGAAACTGCAAAAACCGCGCCTGAATCCCGCATCACAGAACTTATGGAAATCAACGCATCGGTTACAGCCCAAGGGGATGAGAAAGTCGTGTTTGTGTTTGACGATTTGTCTGTTCCCAAAATTTCTGTGCTGAAAGAAGCAATACCCAAAGTAGTCTGCGATTTTTCCAACACCCGGATTTCCAAGACTATCGGACACACCATCAAGGTCAACGGACATCTGATTGCCAATATCCGCATCGGAAAACAGCATGAGAAATCTCTTACCCCCAGAATCGTTCTGGATTTGTTTCCGACCCGACCATACACCCTGAATCAGATTTCTTCAAAAGAGGATAACACGCACACGCTTATCCTCACCCCGGATAAAAGGAGTAAATAACACAAGCCCATGAATACAAGCTATATTTCCAAAATCGCCGGTGAAATCGGCGTTCAGAGCGCGCAGGTAGAAGCGGTCGCAGTGTTGCTTTCAGAGGGCGCAACGGTTCCGTTTATTGCGCGATACCGCAAAGAAGCCACCGGCACCTTGGATGAAGTGGCAATTACCACCGTCCGCGACCGTCTGGCGCAGTTGGCGGAATTGGACGCCCGAAAAGAAACTGTTTTAAAATCAATGGAGCAGCACGGTCATCTGACTGATGAATTAAAAGATAAAGTTCTGGCGGCTGAAACAATGACGGTTCTGGAAGATATTTATCTGCCGTATAAGCCCAAACGCCGCACCCGCGCCATTATTGCCAAAGAAAAAGGACTTGAGCCTCTGGCATTGCTCATTTTTGATCAGGGCGGAAGAGATATTGAGCAGGCTGCCGCAGCCTTTGTCAATCTTGAAAAAGGCGTGGAATCTGTTGAAGACGCGCTATCCGGCGCAAGAGACATTATTGCTGAAATGATCAATGAACATGAACAGGCACGCGCAAATCTGCGCCAATTGTTTGCTGATAAAGGCAAATTCAAAAGCACGGTCGCATCCGGCAAAGAATCCGAAGGCGCGAAATACAAAGATTATTTTGAATGGGAAGAGCCGGTGGCTGCCGCGCCGTCTCACCGGATTTTAGCCATGCGCCGGGGAGAAAAAGAAGATATTTTAAATCTTTCTGTCAATCCGCCGGAAGAAGATGCGATTGAATTACTCAAACGCCTGTTTATCAAAGGGCAGGGACAAGATTCAAAGCAGGTTGAAGCAGCAATTGAGGATTGCTACAAACGCCTGATGTCCCGCTCAATGGAAACCGAAATCCGCGTGATGACCAAAGAACGCGCAGATGCCGAAGCCATCCGGGTATTTGCGGAAAATCTCAGAAATCTTCTGATGTCGCCGCCGCTTGGCTCAAAGCGGGTCATGGGCGTTGATCCGGGATTCAGAACCGGGTGTAAAATCGTCTGCCTTGATGCTCAGGGGAAACTGCTGCACCACGATACGATTTATCTGCATGAGCCTGAAAAAGCCGCCATACTCATTAAAAAAATGTGCGAACATTTTGAAATTCAGGCGATTGCGGTCGGCAACGGCACAGCAAGCCGGGAAAGCGAAGCGTTCTTAAAAGCCATTCCGTTTGAAAAACCGATACAGATTCTGATGGTCAATGAAAGCGGCGCGTCTGTGTATTCAGCATCTGATGTGGCAAGAGAAGAATTTCCTGATCTTGATCTGACGGTGCGCGGTTCGGTGTCTATCGGCAGACGGCTGATGGATCCTTTGTCCGAATTGGTCAAAATTGATCCCAAAGCTATCGGCGTGGGGCAGTATCAGCATGATGTGGATCAGGGCGCGTTGAAAAAATCGCTTGATGATGTGGTGATCAGTTGCGTTAATGGCGTGGGCGTTGATCTGAACCGCGCATCGGCGCAATTGTTGACGTATGTTTCAGGATTGGGTACTCAACTGGCAAAGAATATCGTGGCGTTCCGCGATGAAAACGGCGCGTTCACCGCAAGAGAAGAACTTAAAAAAGTCAAACGCTTAGGACCCAAAGCATTTGAGCAATGCGCGGGGTTTTTAAGAATCCGGGATGGCAAAAATCCGTTGGATGCCAGCGCGGTGCATCCTGAAAGCTATCCGGTGGTGTATGCAATGGCAAAAGATTCAGGCTGCACCGTAGAAGATTTGATGAAGCAGGACGCATTGAGAAAGCAGATTGAACTGTCGCGCTATGTCAGTGATAAAATCGGGCTTCCTACGCTTACGGACATCTTGCAGGAATTGGCAAAACCCGGACGCGATCCGCGTGAACAATTTGAGGAATTTGCATTCGCGCCGGGCATTGAAAAAATGCAGGATTTGCGCCCCGGAATGAAACTGCCGGGAATTATCACCAATGTTACCGCATTCGGCGCGTTTGCCGACATCGGGGTTCATCAGGACGGATTAATCCATATCAGCGAACTTGCGGATCGCTTTGTCAAAAATCCCGCGGATGTGGTCAAAGTTCATCAGAAGGTCATGGTAACGGTGATGGAAGTTGATTTGGAACGAAAGCGCGTTTCTTTGTCTATGAAAAGCTCTCCCGGAACAAAGCCCGAATTTTCCGCGCCGAAAGCATCTCCGGGACAAAGACCGATCAAGCCGCCGCCCAAAGCAAAAGAAAAAAATACGCCGTTCAATAATCCGTTTGCAGAGGCTTTTGGGAGAAAATAGAACTGATTACCTCACAAACTGCCTTGCGTGTCTGTGCGAACCGCTCATCTTTGAATCCGGGCTTCCATGTCAATGTGGCAAGTTCATCTGACACCGCCAGAATCGCAGTAACATCAACATTTCGGAATTTGCCGACCGTGAACAAGGCAGACACTTCCATTTCAACTGCCAATGCCTGCTGAGATTGGAAATGTCTGATTTTTGAATATGTTTCCCGATAGATCGCGTCGGTTGACCATACCCGTCCTTCATGGAACGCCAGATTATTCCGGCTAAGAACATGCTTTGTCTGATCAAGCAATCCCGGCGATGGCAGCGCAGGAACAGATTCATCTGCGCCGTAAAGCCGGGAAGTGCCTTCATCAATAAACGCGCCGGTCGGCAGAAGAATATCTCCGATCTTAACATCAGGAGATATTGACCCGCACCAGCCGACAAGCACAATCTGCCTTGCGCCCCATGCAATCAAAGCTTCCATAATCATCACCGCATAAGGCGCACCGACCACCGGACCCGCTGCCGATATCTGTCCTCCCGGATACACCCTGCTCATGGAAAGCTGCCTGTAATTTTGGGGATTGAGATTCAACTTTTCGCATAACAGGCTCAGATCCCCCTGACTGCTGACCAGTATCGTCATCGGACTTAATTTCGGCGCGTTTTTTCCCCTGACCGGATTGATGATTGCGTCTGTCATGCTTACTCCGGTTTTACCAACTCGGATAATTCTTCTTTGACTTCATCAATGATGCTGTAAAACCATGTCAGGTCTTCAAGCGACATTCTGCCTGCTTTGCGCGGGGATTCGCTGCCGTCTTTTTTTATCATGATTCTGGGACCTATCTGAACTTTCGGGTCTCCGTCTCCGTATTGATTGATCGAAACTACCAGCCCGGTTTCTTCACTTCTCCAGCTTTTCAAGACCTTATCCTTTTCAGGATCAAAGGGTGTTGCTGCTTTTGCCATGTTTATTATCCTCCGTGTGAATTTTTTTTTACAATTATAGCAGAATTTTGTTTAATCCGTATCGGTTTTCAATACAGATAAAAATGCGGACTGAGGAATCATCACCTCGCCGACCATCTTCATCCGCTTTTTGCCTTTTTTCTGCTTTTCCAAGAGCTTGCGTTTTCTGCTGATGTCTCCGCCGTAGCATTTGGCAGTTACGTCTTTTCTGAATGCCGAAATCGTTGATCGGGAAATGATCTTTGCGCCGATGGCACCCTGAATGGCAATTTTGAACATCTGTCTGGGAATTTCTTCTTTGAGCTTTTCACAGGCAGTCCGCCCCCGCGATTCCGCCCGTTCCCGATGAACCAACTGAGACAAAGCATCCACCCGCTCGCCGTTGATTAAAATATCCAGCTTTGCCAACTCTGTTTCCCGGTAATCAATAATATCGTAATCAAACGAGCCATAACCCTGAGTGATGGATTTGAGCCTGTCGTAAAAATCGTAAATGACTTCGGCAAGCGGCAGTTCAAAAATCATTTCCAAACGATTGCTGGTCAGGTATTGATAATTTTTGTTAATGCCCCGGCGATCCAGACAAAGCTTCATCACCGCGCCCATGTAGCGATCCGGCACAAGAATCGAAGCCCGGATAAACGGCTCACGCGTAAGATTGATCATGGTCGGATCAGGATAGAGCGCGGGATTGTCAATAATTTCCGTAGTGCCGTCATTCAGCACAATTTCATAACGAACCGATGGCGCGGTTAAAATCAGCGAAAGATTGTATTCGCGCTCCAGCCGCTCCTGCACCACTTCCAAATGCAACAGCCCCAGAAAGCCGCACCTGAATCCGAATCCCAGTGCCGCAGAACTGTCTTTTTCATAAATCAGCGAAGCATCATTGAGTTTGAGCTTTTCCAATGCCACTGCCAATTCTTCATAACTATCCGAAGCTACCGGATAAATAGATGAAAATACAACCGGTTTTGCTTCTTTGAACCCCGGAAGTGCCGCATCACAGGGATGATCTCTGAGTGTAATCGTATCGCCGCACCGTGTATCGCTGACAGTCTTGATTCCGGCAATCAGATAACCCACCTGTCCCGCTGATAATTCTTTTTGCGGAACACGCACAATCTGAAAGATGCCGACTTCTTCAACCTTATACGCGGCTTGATTGAACATGAACTTAACCACGTCTCCGGCTTTGATTTTTCCCTCAAATACTCGGAAATGTACGATTGTTCCCCGAAAAGGATCATAATGCGAATCAAAAATCAATGCTTTGAACGGCGCGTCAGGATTTCCCACAGGCGGCGGAAGTCTTTTCACGATGATTTCAAACAGAGCGTCAATGCCGATGCCTGCTTTGGCAGAAGTCAGCGCCGCGCCTTCGGGGTTCAAGCCCAAATCTTCGGCAATCTGCTGTTTGGCTCGCTCTATGTCCGCAGATGGCAGATCAATTTTGTTGATGACCGGTATAATCTCCAGATTAAGCTCCATTGCAAGATACAGGTTGGCAAGGGTCTGAGCCTCAACGCCCTGACTGGCATCCACCAGCAGCAACGCGCCTTCGCAGGAGTTAAGCGCACGCGAGACTTCGTAGGTGAAATCCACATGCCCCGGCGTGTCAATCAGGTTCAAAGAATAGGTCTGCCCGTCTTTGGCAGTGTATGGCAGACACACGGTCTGGCTTTTGATGGTGATGCCCCGCTCCCGCTCAATATCCATAGAGTCAAGAATCTGATCCTGAAAGTCCCGCTCAGAGACAATGTTTGTCGCCTGAATCAGACGGTCAGAGAGCGTGGATTTGCCATGATCTATATGGGCGATGATGCTGAAATTACGAATATTTTTCATGCTGATGTTTTTCCAAAGTCCTTATAGTGAACGTTATGTTTTCCAAATGTCCGATAATATTTTCAGTATCTGCTGTGAAACAACCTGCATGGTGCGGGCGTCAACATCGGAAATCGCAATATACCTT
>DYRC01000214.1 GCA_020718925.1 Desulfonema limicola | reverse complement strand
TATTCAGATTTAAATTAACTGAGTACTAGTCCCTGCGGACTTCTTCATCCATTTTCCGCATTCCTTCCATCAGAAGCCACATAAAATCTCCCATTTTGGGGAGTTTCATATCTTCGGGAGAAAGTTCCGGCAAAAATTTGAAACGCCCCTCTTTTTCTTTCAACAGCTCGAAAAAGGCATCAACGCCTTCTTTTTCCCCGAATCTGACCCGGACCATCTGTCCGTCTCTGAATGCGATTTCCGCACGTCCCCCAATCAGGTTCAGGCTGAGAATGCCGGTTTTCTGATTGATATTAAACACCTGAAATAACTCGGAAGGCTGCATTTCAGCCAATTTCCCCGCCATGCCGGAGGCAAATTCTTCGGATCTGGCTTTATTGGTTTTCATTAATCGGTCTGCCAGAAGCTTTGCAAAAAACATCTGTACAGACGGAAAGCGGTTTAAGACGTGTCCGAAATCTTTGGCGTTTAAGCATAACATTTCTGCGGGTTCTATCACCCGAACCGTAGCGGTTATCGGATTGCCGCTGATCAGGCTCATCTCGCCCATGATTTCTCCTCTTTCCAGTACGGCTATGTGAAGCCCGTCTTCTCCGATGACCTCTGCTTTTCCGGATAAAATGATATACAGATTTCTGCCCTGATCCCCTTTCTTGACAATATACTCGCCCTTTGCGTATTTCCTCAAATCAAGAAAAGAAATCAGATCGCGAATATCATTAGCGTCTAATGAATGTGAAATCGAAAATTTGCTCAGTAAGCTGACAATATCCGTTCCCTCTATATCAGAGACTTCCACCTCTTTGAGGTCTTCCACTTCCCGGCTATTCTCATCCTCATCCTCTTCTTCTTCCGGCTGCTGAATCGTCAATCCCGGCACTTTTTTGACAGGCGGGGGGGGCGGCTGATTAATTTTAAAATCCTCGGCAGTGTCCGCAAATTGTTTGGCAAGCACGGAACTTTCAATCCAATTGATGGTCAGGCGTATCAGAAGTTTGATATTGTCAATATCTTTTCCATCCCACAGCATCTGATGAAACGAATTTTTATCAGAAAACCATCTGGCATGTCTGGCACAACTTCTGATTTTGGGATCATCAATAAATGATTCGATGCACTCGGTCAGCGGAATGGTATGTATTTGCTGCTGTTCAGAGTTTTCAGACAGCAGAAAATCCCGAATCAGAAAATCCAGTGATTTATAAAGTCCTATGCCTGCCAACTGATGAAGATTCGTTGCTTCTGCTGCCGAAGCCTGACGATATATATCGTCAAATGTCGGCGAAATTTTCCGAATCAGAGCCGAATGTTTCTGAGGTTTTGGCGACATAGGCGCGACATCGCTCAACACAAACATTCCGCTGTCGATCTTCCGATAAGTGGCAATAAACAGTTCGCTGCACGTTGATTTCATGCACCGGAACACCACCTGCGCCCGAGGACTTCGGTTAAAATGGTATGCTGCCGCAATCAGCTTGAAGTTAAGGCTGGTATAACAAATCGGGCATTCCTGAGGACAACGATCAATCGTAATGATTTGAGATTTCCCGGATATTTCTTTGGATTTTATCTTGTACGTCATCCCGGCTCCTTATGTACAATTGAGATCATCTTCCTATTTATCCCATAAACAACCCGGATAAGTCAATGGGTGAGAAGCCGAAAAATTAATGTTTAGCCGATGACATAAGAAATTTCAGGTATGCGGCTGCGGTTTCATCGGGGCGCTCAATCATCGGCGCATGACCACAATCTTTTAAAATATGGGATTTGGCTTGGGGCAGATAGCGTTTGTAAATTTCAATCCCGGACATATCAAGCACCCTGTCTTTGTCGCCCCAAATCAGCATCACCGGCATATTCAGCTTGGGCAGAATATCGGTTACATCCTTACGGTTATCCCAAATATCATTCCAAAGTTTACGATTCAGCGAGCTTCGCCGCAGATATTTGCGCGTACTTGCGGCTTTTGAGGGCCATGGCATAAACGGCTTTTTGTAAAAAATAAAGTCCACCAGCCGATCAAAGCCTTTTTCCGTATCAAATACCAGCGGATTATCGCCTTTGGACAGCAATGTAAAAAATTCGCTCGGCGAATCAACGCCTGCCGAATCAATCAGCCCCAGAGAGATAACTTTATCCGGGTGCTGCGCCGCATATAGGGTGGCAATATAGCCGCCCAGAGAATTTCCTGCCAGATGAAATCGCTCAAGCTTCAATTCATTTATTGCTGTTGCAAGCCGCCGGGTGATTTGCTCTGCCGAGTAAGATTGATCGGAAAACGCGCTGCTGTCTCCGTATCCGGGCATGTCAATTGCCAGCACCCGATAGGTTTTCGGAAGACGGCGCGTCAGAAATAGCCAGTTATCTTTGCTTGCCGCAAATCCGTGAAGAAAGACAATGGTTTCGCCTTTTGCTTCCCGCTCCAGATAGGCAATGCGGTGATCGCCTGCCTGAATGCTTTTGGTAACAAAATCGGATTGGCTGCGGGCAAACGATACGCCCATATTGAAGATGGCATCCTGAACCGAGGCGCAGGCAGAAAACGATCCCATCAACAGAATAAAAACGAATATCAGAATGATTTTATTCATCTTTCCACCCATGTTCTCCGATAAGTTTTACAAATCGGCATCCGCCCATATTAATGGAATACACTTTTCCGTCAATATCTTTGTAGAGTTTGATCAATTCCTGCGTAAAACGGTTTCCCACAGGAATCACCAGCCGCCCGCCCGGTGCAAGCTGATCCACCAGAGCTTTCGGGATATTCGGCGATCCGGCGGTAACGATAATCGCATCAAACGGGCTTTCATCTTTCCATCCGCAGGTTCCGTCAGAATAACGGGTAACGATGTTGTGATATTTCAAATCGTCAAACAGCTTGCGGGTTTTAAGATATAAAGAATGAATCCGCTCGACCGTATAGACCCGATAGGCAATCGCAGCCAGAATAGCCGCCTGATAGCCCGAGCCGGTGCCGATTTCCAAAACGCGGTCTTCCTTTGAAATCGCCAAAGCTTCGGTCATTTCCGCCACAATATAGGGCTGAGAAATGGTCTGTCCTTCGCCGATAGGAAGGGGAAAATCCCCATGCGCCTGATCCATCAGGGCTTCGCTGACAAACAGATGACGCGGCACACTATGGAATGCTGCCAGCACGTTCGGGTCTTTTATTCCGCGGGCTTCGATTTGCCATCGCACCATTTCTTCACGTTGGCGTTGATATGCTGCAAGTTCCTTATCCATGTTCTGTTTTTACCAAGTCTGACAGGCAAGGTCAAGGGGAAAACGCATCAGGATTTTGAAACCATATATCCCGGTCTGACATATTCCGCTGCGATTTTGGCTGTCGAGTCTTTTTCAGATACTTCTGTTACTTCTGCTTTTCCTATGGCGATGTTATCATCATTATAAACGTCCACCCGCATCCCCACAGCAATACCGTGAGGTTTTCCCAACTCAAAGCAGATTTCATAATATCCGTCATCCTTCCGGCTGGCTTTGTAAATCTCTGATTGTCCGCTCAATACCTGAAGATATGTCCGTCTGCGCGAAAGATAAAATATGCCCACACCTGCTGTCAGGGCAAAAAAAGGGCAGATGAGCATGGTGAGCCATGGAGAAATTCCGGCATGACGAAATATAAAAGATTTGGCATGACGGCGATAGTCGTCTGCGTCCTGATATATTCTGACCTTGAACTCATACATCAGCGTCTTTTTTTTCTTTAAAAAAATGTTGATCGAATAATCTCCGGGAACAGCAGAATGATTGACAGATAAAACTCCCCGGCACATATATCCGCCAAGCCAGAAGCCTTTATGAACCGATTCCAACGTGGTGCGAAGAATCTCGGAGCTGTTCTGATAGCTCAGTTCATCAAGACTTTCCACTTTATCTTTGAGCGTAAAGTTGAAATTCTCAGAAGCGCCGGGGATAATTTCTATCAGATTCAGTGGCTGTCTGGTCTGAGAAATAATGGCGTCTCCGGCTGCAATAAAAAAAAGGATGCAAAACACCGTTGCCACTTTTCCGGCAAGTTTGCGCCACCATGTAACCTGCTCGTATCCTATTCCGATATTCATTTTTGGGGGCATAAGTTCTGCTTTCCACTCAGGATTTTTCAGGGCGCTTACACCCTTATTAAATGCTACTATATAAAGGATTGAAATCTTTTGTCAAGAAGTCTTCTGTCGGAGATAACCGCTCAACACAAAAAATATATTGACTAAATCTCAGTCAGACATTAAATACAAGTCTGATGCGATAACCATTAACAATCAGTCGAAAGGAGTAAATCGTGCTTAAAAAACAACGTTCAAGTCGGATCGGCATTATTACCACTCTTCTTTTATCTTTTGTTTTCGGAATGTTCGGAACTCCGGGGCATGCAGGTGCGAAAGAAGCGAAAATCGGTTTTGTTCTCAGTATGACGGGCGCGGCGGCAGTTTATGGGTCAACCCAGATCAACGGCGCAAAAATGGCTATTGATGAAATCAATGCTGCCGCAGGAAAAGACGGAGTGAAGATCGTTGCGCTGTTTGAAGATGACGCCAGTACGCCGCAGCAGGGCATCAATGTGTTTAACAAGTTCATCAAAGCGGATAATGTCGCGCTCCTTATCGGACCTACCCTGAGCAACACCGCGCAGGTTACGGACAGAATCGCGCAGCAGGAAGGCGTTCCGGTGCTTGCGGTCAGCAATACGGTGAAAGGTCTCACCGATATCGGCGATTATATTTTCAGAGATTCTCTGACCGAAGCGGTGGTTATTCCGAATACCATAAAGATTGCCAAAGAAAAGCTGGGCGTCTCAAAAGTGGCGGTGCTTTATGGTAACGATGATGCGTTCACCAAAGGCGGCTATGATGCGTTCAAAAAAGCCCTTGGGGATGCCAAAATAGAAATTTTAAGCGAGCAGACCTTTGCTAAGGGAGACCGTGATTTTTCGCCGCAGTTGACGCAGATCAAAGGCAAAAATCCTGATGCAATTATCGTTTCAGCCTTGGCAGAAGAAGCTTCCGGGATTGTCAGTCAGGCACGGCAGCTTGGTATTCCCAAAACTATTCCGATCATCGGCGGCAACGGCTTCAATTCGCCATCGTTTATGAAAAATGCCGGAGAAGCCGCAGAAGGCGTGATTGTAGGCGCGGCTTGGAATTCAGCGTCATCAAGCCCGCTCACCCGGAAATTTGTAGCTGATTTTACGGCAAAATACAATGGTCCCCCGGATCAGTTTGCAGCACAGGCTTATGCCGGGGTGTATATCGCTTATGAGGCTGTCAAAAAAGCAGGATCGCCCGATAACCGCAAAGCCATCCGCGATGCAATGGCTCAGATAAAAATTTTTGACACAGTTCTTGGTAAATTCTCCTTCACGGCGGTTCGTGATGCGGATCACCTGCCGATTGTCCAGCAGGTCAGGGGCGGTAAATTTGTTGTTTTCGGTGAATAACGGATTGAAAGTAAATGCATGAGTTTATTTGCACAGCAGTTGATTAACGGACTTTTTATCGGCAGTGTCTATGGGCTTTTTGCCGTAGGCTATACGCTTGTGTTCGGAGTGCTTGACATTCTGAACATGGCGCATGCTGCTGTTTTCACTCTGGGGGGACTGGTGGCTTTGTGGCTGATTCAGACTGCGGGAATGAGCATCTGGCTGGCTTTTCCGTTGGCAGTATTGTTTTCCGGTCTCCTCGGACTTCTTATCAACTCTCTTGCCTTTGTACCTCTGCGGCAGCGGCAGGATACATATTTTTCCGGGCTGATTTCCAGTATTGCCATGTCCATCATCTTTGAAAGCGCGGCGTTGGGGCTTTTCAGTGCCAGAACCGTCCGATTTCCTCAAGGTACTGTGCCGATACATATCTGGCAGTTTGCCGGGATTACGGTAACATCTCTGCAAGTGGAGATTGTGCTGGTTGCGGCATTTCTGATGGTCATCCTGACGCAATTCTTAAAACGCAGCCGCATCGGAAAAGCCATCCGCGCTGTGGCTGAAAATGATCGCGCCGCACGGCTGCTGGGAATCCATGTGGATGGGATCATCGCCTCAACATTTTTTATCTCATCCGCTCTGGGCGGTGCAGCCGGAATTTTGTTCGGTCTTTACTTTGACGCGCTTTCACCGGATATGGGACGCTCTATCGAACTCAAAGGACTTGCGGTAATCGTCCTCGGAGGCATGGGCAGTATTCCGGGCGCAATCATCGGCGGACTGGCATTCGGGTTGAGCGAGGTGCTTACCGTAGCCATTTCAGGCACGTCAAATCTGCGCGATGCGGTGGCGTTCACGGTGCTTTTTGCGATTCTGCTGCTGCGACCATCCGGCATACTTGGGCGGGGGCGGGTGAGGGAGATTTAGGAAATGAGACGATGAAAAAAGAATTTGCAGACAAAGCAAAAGAAAGTCTGAAATCTTCTCAGATTTTATTTGATAACGGTCTTTATGATGATTCTGCCAGCCGCGCTTATTATGCGGCTTTCAGGGCGGCTATCGCAGCACTTGCCCATTTTGGGATAACAAGTGATGATAATGATCATAAGTGGTTACAGGCAAATTTTACCCGTGAGCTTATTCATCGGAAAAAAGTTTTTGATGCCAAATTCAGGTCTTATCTGCCGGAGCTTATCAAAATAAGACTAAACGCTGATTACAGTATCAACAGAGTCAGCAAAAAACAGGCAAAACATCAGCTTGAAAGAGCAAATGAGTTTGTTGAAGCAGTTGAAAAGGAGATAAACCGATGAGAATAAATCTGAAAGAACAGGAATTAACGGATAATCTTTTTCAGATTGTCAAAGAAAAATATCCTGAAATCGAATTTGTCAAAATAACCCGGAGTCCTGATGATCCGAGCCATATCTGGATTAATGTGGCTGTTCCCGAAGATGAAGACAGGCAGATAGAATTGAATGAATTTGCAGCAGAAAAAGAGCATGACATTTTATTGGACTACGGATATTGGATTTCTGTCATACCTTACTCCGTACTCTCCGCCCCGGCTTAGATGATTTCTGAGAATGAATATGCCGGATCACATTGTATTTTTTAAGCCTGATTGAAATGATGTCCGGCGTATGATTTGCAGCTTTATAACCGCTCCTCTGCGTTTATGAGCAAAAGCAG
>DYRC01000213.1 GCA_020718925.1 Desulfonema limicola | reverse complement strand
GACCCCTCCCCTGAAAGGAGAGGGGAGTAGTAGTGCTGATGTCTCCCCCTTCCCTTTCAGGGAAGGGGGCCGGGGGGTTAGGTGAGTTTGATTACAGGAGAAACCATAGATGAAAGAAAAAATTCTGATTGTTGATGACGACGCCGATGTGCTGGACACATTGAAGTTTGCCCTTACAATGGAGGACTACGAAGTTCTGACCGCAACCAATGGGCAGGATGCGCTGAAAGTGCTTGAGTCCGCTGAGATTGATCTGGTCGTAACCGATATTAAAATGCCTGTGATGAACGGCATGGAACTGATGCGGCATATCAGAGAGTTTGATACCGAGATTGAAATCATTGACCTGGCCGGACATGCCACTGTTGAAATTGCCGTTGAAGCGCTTAAAAACGGCGGCGCATTTGATTTTCTGCGAAAGCCTATGGAAGATGTGAATCAGTTATTTTTAACCATAGAAAAAGCATTGGAACGGCGGAGGCTGCGGCGGGAAAACAAACGCATTGATATTGCGCTCAAAGCAAGTGAACGCTTCAATCAGGCAATCATTGATTCTCTGCCGTTCAATATTCTGGTGCTGGATAAATCCGGCGTTATTGTAAAAGCCAATCGGACCTGGCAGGATTTTGTCAGCGGCTTCGGCGTCATTGGCGGCAATTTTTTTGAAATATGCGGCAGCCGGATTGATGATAAAGAAGTCATCAGCGGCATCAGAAGCGTTTTAAACGGAGAAGCCAAGCGGTTTGAAAAAGAATTTATCTGCAGACTTTCCTGTCCGGAAAAATGGTTTCTGCTGCAAGCGTGTTGGCTGGAAAACGGGAGCGAACAAACCGTGATTTCTCAGGTGGATATTACCCGCATCAAAGAGTTGGAAACCCGTCTGATTCACAATCACAAGATGCAGTCCGTAGCAACGCTGGCAGGCGGGATTGCACATCAGTTCAACAATGCACTGAGCGGCATCACCGGCTCTGTTGAACTTTTGAAAATGTCTTCATCTGATGCCGATGCCCAAAAGTGGCTGTCCATGATGGAATCCTCTTCCGAAACCATGATCAGGCTTACCCGGCAGCTCCTTTCGTTTTCACAGCAGGGGCGATATGAAAGTAAAATCCTATCGGTGAATGAAATCATTCAGGATACGCTGCCTCTGCTTCAGAATATCCTGACATCACAGATAAACATCACTTCGGATTTATCAAAAGATATTCGGAAAATAAAAGCCGATCCATCCCAGTTGCAGATGGTTCTTTATGAGTTGATCGTTAATTCCATTGAAGCCACAAAGGATTCGGGAAATATTCGGATTGAATCCCGAAATACCGCAGGGGCGTATGTCAGCCTGACGATAAAAGATAACGGAATCGGTATTGATAATACAATCAAAGACCGTATTTTCGAGCCGTTTTTCACCACAAAATTTCAGGGCAGAGGGCTGGGACTGTCGGCGCTCTATGGAATTATCCGCAATCACAACGGACAGATTTCTGTGGATTCCGAACCGGGAAAAGGAACAGAAGTTCGGATAGTTCTGCCTGCGGTTGATGATGCTCCGAAAACAAAGCATATTTCTGGGCATCAGGAAAAAAAGACGGGAAAAACGATTCTGATAATTGAAGACAATACAATGAACATGAGGCTGGCGGAAAATATTTTCGGCAGATTCGGATTTCATATTCTCAAAGCTGAGGACGGAACAAAAGCCATTGAGATTGTGAAAAAATATCAGGATACGATTGATCTGATATATCTGGATATGATTCTGCCGGATATGGGAGGCGAGGCGATCTATCCGATTATTGTTCACGAAAGACCGGCTGTCAAAATAATCGTTTGCAGCGGCTATTCATTGCAGGAAGCCGCAGAAAAAATCGGGGTAACAGAATCAGATTCTATTGAGTATATTCCGAAACCGACTACACCTTCTATGTTCAAAGAAAAATTGAAAAAATGGTTTGTTATGGGAAACGAATAAGTCAATAGCAATTCATTCAGGAGGAAATATGAAAATCGGAATCGGGGTTCAACATGAAACAGATTCTTTCCTGTCAGGGGAAAAAGCGGCTGAATCGGCTATTCAGCACGGACAGATTGATCGTGCCGATCTGATTCTGGCATTTTGTAGCGGTCAGCTTGATGCGGCATTGTTTCTGAACGGACTGAGATCGGTGGTCGGAAACATTCCTCCGATTATCGGCGGATCAGCCATCGGCATTATCAGCAATACGTTTTTATCCTATACAGGCTCTCCGGCAGGCATTGCGGTTATTCAGTCTGATGCGCTACATTGCCATATTGCGGCTGCCGGAGATTTGGACAAAGATGAAAAAGCAGCAGGCATTGCTCTTGCCAAACAGCTTCCATACAATTTGAAAGAGAAACTTATGCTGATATTTTATGATTCCATAAAGCAGCCTGCAACCAAAACTTCGCCGCCGGTTATGAATGCCTCGCCGCCGTTGATAGAAGGGCTGGAAAACACACTTGGCAGAAATCTTCCGATTATCGGAGCCGGGCTGCTGGGAGATTATGGTTTTCAGCCCACGATTCAGTTTTGCGGGTCTTATATCGGAACCCAGAGCGTTGTCGGCGCAGTGCTGTCCGGGGATTTTGATTATTATGTCAAGATTATGCACGGATTTACGCCAATGGATGGCATCTATCATACCATTACCCGAATGGATGGGGCGGTGATTTATGATGTTGATAATATTCCGATTGTTCAGATGATTGATGAGCGATACGGCGATCAGGAGTGGCGGCGGCAGTTTCCGGTCAGACGACTGGCAATCGGGGTGAACATGGGAGATAAATATGGGGATTTTCTTGAAAGCGATTATATCAATCGTCTGATAGTCGGCGTTTTGCCTGACAACAGCGGCATTGTGCTGTTTGAGCCTGACCTTCAGGAAGGCATGGACATACAGTTTATGACCAGAGATTCGACAAATCGGATATTTGAATCTGTGAAAAACAATTCATTGCGGTTGATGACTCAGATCGTGTCTGATGGGAAAAAGCCGATGTTCGGATTATACATTGATTGTGCGGGCAGAACTGCGAATTATTCAGATACACTGACCGAGGAAGCTTCGGAAGTGATCAATGTTTTCAATCAATACAATACGCCGCTGCTCGGTTTTTATTCCGGTGTTGAAATCGCGCCATTTATTATTGGAAAGAGCAAAGGACTGGATTGGACCGGCGTTCTGATGGTTATTACTGAGAAATGATCTGATGTCTGAGCAATGTGAATATTTAAAAGACAGATGCGCTGAGTTAGAGCGGGCATTACGCGAATCTGAAAAAAAGTCTCTTTATTATCAGAAGATTGCCCAACAAACCGGAGATATTCGGCTGCGAGAGACTGAAATGCTGTCCCGGCTGGTTGAAAAGCACAAACGCACTGAAGAAGACCTCAGAAAAGCCAATAAAGACCTGCGTGATACGCATATTCAGTTGATACAGACCGCAAAACTGGCATCACTGGGCGAGCTTTCGGCAGGCGTGGCGCATGAACTGAATCAGCCGCTGATGGTCATCCGTTCGGTATCTCAGATCATGCTCAGAAAATTTGAAAAATTATCTTCGGAACAGATACGGGAGCAACTCACGAACATTGAGCGGAATACCAAACGCATGATGAATATTATCAATCATCTGCGGACATTTTCCCGACAAACGCCGTCAGAAATGACTGCCGTGGATGTCAACCGCATTATCGAAGATGCGTTTCTGATGATCGGCGAACAGATGCGTCTGAGAAATATTCATGTTGAAAAGATTTTCGAGCCTAATCTTTCAGCGTGTTACGGAAATTCCAATCAGTTGGAGCAGGTGTTTTTAAATCTTATTGCCAATGCCAAAGACGCCATTCTTGAAAAAATGACTTATGCAGACGATTTTGCGGGGAGACTTGAAATCATTACCCGAACATCGCCGGACTATCAGAAAGTCATTGAAATTCTCTTCAAAGACAACGGCATAGGAATTTCTTCCGAATATCGGAATAAACTTTTCGATCCGTTTTTTACGACCAAAGACGTGGGAAAAGGAACGGGACTGGGGCTTTCGATCAGCTACGGAATTATCAAAGAGCATCAGGGCAGTATTGATGTTATGGAGACATCTTCAGACGGAACGACGTTCAGAATCATGCTTCCGTTTCAGGTCGGAATTGTCAAAGCAGAAAAATAGGGCTGAATTTTTGCCCATAAAAATAAAATTCTGAAAGGAGTCATTATGTTGCAAAGAAAGTTGTTGTATGGTTTGGCAGTATTGGCAATAGTCTGTGTAAGCGGATTATCTCCCGCCGCAGCAGCAGAAGGCAAAAAACTCAAAGTTCTGGTCGTGATGAGCTATGAGGAAAACAATCCATGGTGCATGGAAATCAAAGAAGGGATTGATTCTGTGTTGGCTCAAACCTCTGAAATGAAATATGTTTACATGGATACCAAAAAAGACCCGCAGGGCGGACCTAAAAAAGCCGAAGAAGCTTTTTCGCTGTATCAGAGCTTTCAGCCGGATGGCGTGATTACGGCAGATGATAACGCCCAATCCATGTTTGTTGTCAAGTATCTGAAAGATAAAGTCAAAACACCCATCATGTTTAACGGCGTCAATGATGATGCGGCAAAATACGGCTATCCCAATTCTCATATTTCCGGGATATTGGAAGTCTGGCATATTGCCGAATCTCTTGCCTTGGCAAAACAACTGAATCCGAATTTCAAAACCATCGGATTTATTGCCAAAGAAAGCGAATCCGGGCGGGCGCTGTCCGCACAGGTGCAGAAAGAAGCTGACAGCTATCCGATAAAATTTGCGGCATTCAAGCTGCCGAAAACCGTGAAGGATTTGGAAACAGCCCTCGGAGAACTCAAATCTCAGGCAGATATTCTGTTTATGGACAGCATGGAGGGCATTACGGATGACAGCGGAAAACCGCTGAACAGCAAGGAATTGATCAGCCTTGTCCTCACAAAATCAGGAAAACCGCTTATCGGCGCGAATCGTTACCATCTGGAACAGGGCGCGTTGTGCGCGGTGATCAAAACCGGTCAGGAACAAGGCAAAACTTCGGCGGAAATGCTGCTCAAAGCCATGCAGGGAACGCCGGTACCCCAACTTCCGGTTATCAAAAATCATAAAGGAAAACGGATACTTAATGTTACGGTGTTAAAAGTGCTCGGCATTAAGCCTGATCTGACAATCGTGCAGGGATCAGAAATCGTAAAGACAAAAGAGTAACCTAACCCCCCGGCCCCCTTCCCTGAAAGGGAAGGGGGAGAGTATATCATATCTGACTCCCCCTCTCCGTTTCGGAGAGGGGACGGGGGAGAGGTGAGAGGAAAAAATATGCAAAATCTGTTTTTATTATTCCGAAAAAACATCTCTGTGCAACTGATAGCTATGAACGGATTGATTTTAATGGTTTTCTGTTCAATTATTGCCGCACAGTTTTTTTTATTCACCTATATCAGAGAGGTGCTGAAATCCGAATTTTCCGTAAATGTAAGCCGAATTGTCGGCAATGCGGAATTCAGAACGGAATTTTCCCGCGTGATTGAAAATACAAATCATCTGATCAGCAATTTCTACGGAAAAAATGAAATATTGAAAACAGAAAGTGAGTCTTTACTCATCACGTCATCTGATATTATAAAAAAGATCACAGATAAAGACGTGAGCAAAATAACAGAATCCTATATCGCTGAGGTTCGTAAAGTTTTGGAACAATGCGGCAGGGTGAATCAGATACGGCATAACATTGAACTATCGGATCAGAATTTAAGCCGTTTATTGAAAGAATTGGGACAAATCGTATCAGATAAAATGCTTGAACTGAGTTTAGCCGGAGAGGATTTAAGCTCCGTACAGCAAATTGCGCCTATGATTTCCGTGTTCGGTGAAATGACTCAGCACAGCACCATTCTGTTTGTGCGGTTCGGGCTTGAGCATTTTGAACAGCCATTTACAGAAAAAGATGATCCGATTATCAATGTGGCAAACGATCTGCTTTTAAAATTCCAAATGCTGACAGCGTATGACCCGGCAATTGCCGGATATGGCAGGCAACTGATGCGTGAAACGCAGAAATACAAAGAAATGCTCATTCATCTGCATCAGGCCGCAGGAGAACTGAAAACTTTAAAAGCTGAAATGAATTCGGAAAAAGAGCATCTGCTCGCCATGATGAAACGGGAAGACAGAACTATCGGACAGATTGTGAGAGACAGAGTGGAGATATTGATTAACCGCCTTTCACAGACATTGAAAAGCGGCGTGATCGTTATATCGTTTTTTGCTCTGGGCGTGATGCTGTTTTCGTTTCTGATGGGGCGCTCAATTTCCCGATCTTTAATCCGCGTTATTCACGGATTGAAACAGGCATACAACAAAGTGGCAAATGCCGCGCGTCAGATTGCTTCTGTCAGTCTTCAGGTAGCCGAAGGCACGTCTCAGCAGGCAACATCCATAGAAGAAACCTCAGCATCTCTTGAAGAAATATCTTCAATGGCTTCACAAAATGCCGATCATGCCAATCAGACGGCGATATTGATGAAACAAGCGGATCGGGCATTTACAACGGCTGATGCTGCTATGTCAAAGCTTAGCGGTTCGATGTCCGAAGTATCCGAAGTCAGCATAAAAACATCTGAAATCATTAAGACAATTGACGAAATAGCATTTCAAATCAATATCCTTGCCATCAATGCTTCAATCGAATCTGCCAGAGCCGGAGAAGTGGGCGCGGGCTTTTCCGTAGTTGCCGATGAAGTCAGAAATCTTGCACGGCGAAGTGCTGAATCTGCAAAAAATACCGCGACTCTGATTGAGGAAACCACAGATAAAATCAGTGAAATGGAAGTTTTGGTCAGCAACGCAAATGACGCTTTCAAAGGCGTGAGTACAATTACTCAGAAAATCGGTGAGTTGGCAGGCGATATTGCCGCAGCATCCGAAGGACAGGCATCGGGGATTGAGCATGTTTATAAAGCTGTATCGGAAATGGAAAATATTATCCGGCAAACTGCTGTAAGTTCGGAAGAATCTTCAGGTATTGCGGAAGATATGAATCTTCAGGCAGAAGGAATGAAGGTTTTCATTCAGCGTCTGGCGGATATGGTGGAGAGAA